>JAYUTY010000078.1:0-6933 GCA_043754875.1 Gemmatimonadota bacterium | reverse complement strand
GACTACGCGCCGCTCGGTCAGAAGATGCTGCGCGTCGATGGTGAGCTCGTGCCATTGCTGGAGCTGCGCGAGCTCGACATCATGTCACCCGACGCTTCCTCGCCCGTCTAGCTCCAGTAGCGCCAGACGCAGCCACCGAGCAACGCGGTGGCCGACGCTCGGCCGCCTCGCTCATGGGCGCCGCAGCCCGCCAGTAGTCGCCCGCCGCACCCCGCCCAATGCCAGTCGATACCGCAGCGCTCAGCACCCTGCTCACCCCGATTGCCGGCGACAATGCCGCCGGCCGCGACCTCCGCTACGACCCGCGCTACGATCAGGTCAAGGAGGCCCGCCGAGAGGACATGGCCCTCCCCGCCGGCGGGCTCGCGACCGAGCGCAAGGTCGGCGACTGGGCGCTCGCCGCAAAGCTCGCGCGCCAACTGCTCGAGAGCGAGTCTAAGGACCTCCAGCTCGCCGCGTGGCTCACCGAGTCGCAGCTCAAGCGCGAAGGCCTCGCAGGTCTGACCAACGGGCTCGCCGCCCTCCGAGGTATCCTCGAGCAGTACTGGGACAGCTGCTATCCAGCGTGGGACGAAGAAGACCCCGAGCTCCGCGCTGGACCGCTGGAGTGGGTCGGCACCAAGCTCGACATCCCGGTCCGCCAGAGCGCCATCGCACCAGGTGGTGTTTCGCTTCTCGACTATCAAGTCTCGCGCGGTGTTCCGAGCGAGTCCGAAGCGGAAGGCAGCACGGAGAAGAGCGAGCGGCGCAACGAGGCCATCGCCGACGGTAAGCCGATGCCAGAAATCGTGGATCGCGCGATCGAGGCAGCGCCCAAGGCCTTCTACAAGATGCTCGTCGCCGAGGCCAACGGTGCCCTCGCGGCCATCACGAGCCTCGGCACGGTTGCCGACGAGAAGTTCGGGCGCGACGCCCCCTCCTTCATCAAGCTCCACACGGCCGTGGAGGAAGTGCGCGCCGTCGCCGCCATGGTGCTCGCGCGCAAGCTCGTCGACGATCCGGATCCCATCGAGGAGATTGCTGAGGATGCAAGCGGCGGCGGCGCGGGACTTGTCGTCGACACAGGCCCGATGACCCCCGAGCCGGTGAGCGCGGCCGACGCCGCAAGCCGCGTGGCGATGGCGGCGAAGTATCTACGCGCGCAGGACTCCACCCATCCCGCCCCGTACCTCATGCTGCGCGGGTTGCGTTGGGGCGAGCTGCGCAGCAGCAGCACGGGCGAGGTGCAGCCCAAGCTGCTCGAAGCCCCGCCGACCGCCGTCCGCGCCCGCCTGCGCACGCTCCTGCTCGACGAGAAGTGGAGCGATCTGCTCGAGCAGTGCGAGGTCGTGCTGGCCACCCCGCAGGGGCGCGGCTGGCTCGACCTCCAGCGCTACGCCATCACGGCGTGCGACGCGCTCGGTGCCTCGCATGATGCTGTCGGCGTGGCACTGCGAAGCGAGCTGCGTGGGCTGCTCAGAGCGCTCCCTCACCTGCCGGAGATGACGCTGATGGACGACACCCAGACTGCCAACGCGGAGACGCAGCGCTGGCTCGCAGAGCAGAAGCTGCGCGGCGGGAGCGGCTCGACAGCAAGCGAGTCGACGGATGACTCCGGCGACGTCGAGATCGGTGACCGTGTCGAAGCGCTCGATGACGCGATGGGAGAGGAGGATGCGACGAGCGCTGCGGGCGGCCTTCGCGCCGGCGGACGTCGGCGCGCGACCAACGATCGCCGCTCGGGCACCGTGGAGCGCGACGCCTTTGCCGCCGCGCGTTCCGAGCTCGCGCAGGGACGTCCGAATCGCGCAATCGAGATGCTGCTCGGCGAGCTCGCGCGCGAGCGGTCGCCGCGCGGACGCTTCGTGCGCGAGACCCAGCTGGCGTACATGATGGTCGCTGCCGGTCTGGATAACGTCGCGCGCCCGATGCTCGAGAAGCTCGTGGCGCTCATCGACGAGCGGAAGCTCGAAGACTGGGAGGCCGGTCCGCTCGTTGCCCAACCGATGGCGCTGCTCTGCCGCGTCATCGCGCGCCTGGAAGGAACCGACGCCGCCGATCCTGGGAACCAGCTCTACCTGCGCGTGTGCCGCCTCGATCCGCTGCAGGCGATCGCGCTGCAGCACCCGGTGGGCTGAGACAAGTGGCGTCGAAATCCCGCATCATCGCGCGCACGGAGATCGAGCGCACCGTCCAGGCGTCGCTCCTCGATCGCCTCACGGACCTCGAACCAGCCGTGTCCACTGATCCCTCGGTCTCGCGCGCAACCTCGGCGCGCATCTTTCGCGGCACCGTGCAGCGCGACGTCGAGATGCTGCTCAACACGCGCCGCACCACGATCCCCGCGCCGGAGGACTGCCCCGAGGTGCATCGCTCGGTGCACGAGTTCGGGCTGCAGGACATCACGAGCGTCTCCGCCGGCACCGATGCCGGCCGCGACGAGATCCTCTCGGCCATGCAGGACGCCATCGAACGGTTCGAGCCCCGGCTCAGTGACGCTCGCGTCTCGCTCATCGAGAACGACATCAAGCCGACTCCATCGCTCCGCTTCGTGCTCGAGGCAACGCTGCTCATGGATCCTGATCCGGAGCGCGTGGTGTTCGACACCGTGCTCGAGGTGACGAGCGGCGAGTACGACGTGCGCGGCGCCGACGACCCGTCGACCACCGATTGACGGCCACGGGAGCCTGACGCGGATGGCTGTCCAGAACGAGCTGCTGCACTACTACGAGCGCGAGCTCACCTTTCTCCGGCGGATGGGCGCCGAGTTCGCGTCGCGCTATCCCAAGATCGCCTCGCGCCTCCAGATCGAGCCCACCAAGTGCGAGGATCCGCACGTGGAGCGTTTGCTGGAGGGCTTCGCCTTCCTCGCCGCCCGCGTGCACCATCGCCTCGACGACGATCTCCCCGAGATCTCCGAAGCGCTGCTCGACGTGCTCCATCCGCAATACATCCGTCCGATCCCCTCGATCTCGCTCGTGGAGATCGAGCTCGACCCGGAGCTCGGCGAGCTGCCGGCCGGATTTCCCATCCCGCGCGGCAGCGAGATGCGCTCGCGTCCCGTGCAGGGGCTGCCGTGCCGCTTCCGCACGGCGTATGACACGCGCCTCTGGCCCGCCATCGTCTCGGGCGCTGCGTGGACCTCACCCGATCGCGTCGGCACAGCCGCGCAGCTCGGCGAGTCCGCGGGCGCCATCCGCGTCGAGCTGCGCGGAGTCGGAGGGATTCGGCTGGGTCAGCTCGTCGTCGCTCATCCCGGCGACCCGCGCGCCGGCGTCGCCCCAGTGGTGGGTCTCGACGCGATGCGTTTCCATCTCGCCGGCGAGCCGGGCTTCTCGGACACGCTGTACGAGCTGCTCGTCAACAACTGCGGGCGCATCGCGGTGCGCGATCCCGACCAGCCCTCGCGCGCGCCGGTCATGCTCGCGGCGAATGCCCTGCGCGCCGTCGGCTTCGAGGAGAACGAGTCGCTGCTGCCCTATCCGCGGCGTGTCTTCGCCGGCTACAGCCTCCTTCAGGAGCTGTTCGCCTTTCCGCAGAAGTTCATGTTCGTGGAAGTGTCGGGTATCGCGGCGGCGCTCCGCTCGCTCGACGCCGGCCCGCGCGCCGAGCTGCTCTTCGTCCTCACCCCGTTCGAGCGCGCCGAGCGACGCCAGATCATCGAGGCGGGACTTTCGGCGCGCAGCTTTCGACTGGGCTGCACTCCGGTCGTCAACCTGTTCGAGCAGACAGCGGAGCCGATTCTGCTCACGCAGCGGATGTCGGAGTATCCCGTCATTCCAGATGCGCGGCGACGGCTGGAGATCGAGAGCTGGAGCGTGGACAGCATCGTCGGGCTCACGCCAGGTGAGGGTGAAGCCACGCCGATCGAGCCGCTCTACGGCTTCCGCCACGGGCGCGTGGATGCCGGCGGCGTCTTCTGGAACGCACTCCGCCGTGCGAGCGCCTGGCGCACGGATCGCGGCACCGAGGTCTACGTCTCGTTCGCCGACCTGTCGGGCCGCGTGCGCGCGCCGGATGCGGAAGTCGCCTCGCTGCGCCTCACCTGCTTCAACGGCGACCTACCGAGCCGACTTCCGTTCGGTGTGGACGAGCGCGGCGACTTCGAGCTGGTGCAGGGTGGTCCGGTGCGCCGCATCACCTGCCTCATCAAGCCGACCTCCGTGGTCCAGCCAGCGCTCGGCAAGCCACTCCTCTGGCGCCTCATCTCCACTCTCTCACTCAACCACCTCTCCCTCGTAGAGGATGGGAGCGACGCGCTGCGCGAGCTGCTGCGTCTCCACAACATGAGCGACTCGGTCGCCGGCGAGCGGCAGATCCAGGGCCTCGTCGGCGTGTCCAGCACCCCCACTTACGCGCGCGTCGTGGCCGAGCAGGGGCTCGCCTTTGCGCGCGGCCGTCGCGTGGAGCTCGACTTCGACGAAGAGCAGTTCCCGGGTGGCGGCATGTTCCTCTTCGCCAGCGTGATCGAGCGCTTTCTCGGGCTCTACGCCTCGGTGAACAGCTTCACCCAGCTCGCCGTGCGGTCGCGACAGCGCAAGCGCACGGTCCGCGAATGGGCGCCGCGCGCCGGCTGCAAGACACTCCTGTGACCGCGCCGCTTCAGGAGCGCGATCCGCGGCACGCGGCCGAGCGACGGCGCCTCGCGCGCGCGCTCCAGGAGGAGCCGACTGGATTCTCCTTCTTCCAGGCCGTGCGCCTGCTCGGGCGCCTGCGCCCGCGGCGTGCCCCCGTGGGGAGCTGGGCCGACCCGGCAGACGAGGTCGTGCGCTTCGGCTCGAGCACTTCGCTCGGCTTCCCGACCAGCGAGATCCAGTCGCTCACGACCACCACGTCGGTTGACGACGAGGCGGCCGAAGGCCTGCCACCGCAGATGACGGTGAACTTTCTCGGGCTCGTGGGACCGGTGGGCGTGCTGCCGCACCTGTACACCGAGCATGCGTCGTCGCGAGCCCGCCTGCGCGACACCGCGTTCCGCGATTTTCTCGACATCTTTCATCACCGCATCACCTCGCTCTTCTATCGCGCCTGGGCCAAGCATCGCTCCGCCATCGCGATCGAGGCGCACCAGCCGGACCGCTTTCAGGAGCACTTGCTCGATCTCTCGGGGCTCGGCTCCAAGGGGCTTCAGCACCGCCTTCCCCTCCCCGATGCCGCGCTCTCGTTCTATGCCGGCCTCCTGGGGTCGAGCACGCGGCCGGCCGACGGACTGGCGCGCCTCGTCGGTGACTACTTCGGCGTGACGGCGTCGGTGGAGCAGTTCGTCGGCGAGTGGCGCACCGTTCAAGCCGGTGGGCAGTCGCAACTTGGCGCCGACGACGACGCCGGCCGCCTCGGCTGGGGCATGCTGGGCGACGAGGCGTGGGACGCCGAGGGACGCGTCCGCCTCCGGCTCGGCCCCCTCACGCGGAGCCAGTACGAAGCGTTTCTTCCCGGAGGGTCCGCCTACCCCGCGCTTCAGGCGCTGGCCCGCCTCTACACCGACGAAGCCGTCGGCGTGGATGCGCAGCTCGTCCTCGCGCGCGATGAGGTGCCACGCGTAATGCTCGGTGGCGACGCCACAAAGGGTAATGGAGCGATGCCGCCGCCTGCACTGGGCAGGGCCACCTGGCTCACGAGCCGGCCGCTGCTTCGTGATCCCGACGAGACGAGCCTCCGGCTCTGCTGATTTTCTCATTCATGCACGCGCACACACGATGACTTCACAGGAGAGGTACTGATGTCGGTGAACCTGAAGGGCCTGATCGGGAAGCTCAATCCCGCCACCCGCGGCATGGTGGAATCGGCCGCTGGACTGTGCCTCTCCCGCACGCACTACGACGTCGAGATCGAGCACTTCCTCGTCAAGGCGCTCGACGCCAGCGACGGCGACCTCGCCGCCATCCTCAAGCACTTCGGCGTCAATCGCTCGCGTTTCGCCGACGATCTCGCGCGTGGCCTCGACCGCCTCAAGAGCGGCAATGCCCGCACGCCGTCGCTCAGCCCCTCGCTCGTGAAGATGCTCACCGAAGGGTGGACGATCGGCTCGGTGGACTTCGGGGCGCCGCAGGTGCGCACCGGGCACTGCGTGCTGGCGCTCGTCTCGAGCGATGAGCTCGCGCGCCTCGCGAAAGACATCAGCGGCGAGTTCGCGAAGATTCCGGCTGATTCGCTGCGCAAGGACTTCGTCACCATCACGGCGCCGTCGTCCGAGGCCGCCGAGGAAGTCGGCGTCTCACGCGGCAGTGCGAGCGGCGGCAGTGTGCGGGCGGGTGCGCCCGCTGGCGCTGGCGGACGCACCCCGAACCTCGACCAGTTCACCGTGGACCTCACGGCCAAGGCGCGCGACGGCAAGATCGACCCAGTGCTCGGCCGCGATGTGGAAGTGCGCCAGGTGATCGACATCCTCACGCGACGCCGGCAGAACAATCCGATCCTCGTCGGCGAGGCCGGCGTCGGCAAGACGGCGGTCATCGAGGGGTTCGCGCTCCGCATCGTGCAGGACGACGTCCCCGCACCGCTCAAGAACGTCAGCATCCGCACGCTCGATCTCGCGCTGCTGCAGGCGGGCGCCGGCGTGAAGGGCGAGTTCGAGAACCGCCTCAAGGCGCTCATCGAGGAGGTGAAGAACTCGGCCACGCCAATCATCCTCTTCATCGACGAGGCGCACACGATGATCGGCGCCGGCGGCGCGGCCGGCCAGAACGACGCGGCCAACCTGCTCAAGCCCGCGCTCGCTCGCGGCGAGCTGCGCACGCTCGCGGCCACCACGTGGGCCGAGTACAAGAAGTTCTTCGAGAAGGACCCCGCGCTGTCGCGCCGCTTCCAGCTCGTCAAGGTGGACGAGCCGAGCGAGGAGCAGTGCCTCCAGATGCTGCGTGGCGTCGTACCCGCGCTCGAGAAGCATCACAATGTCCGCATCACCGACGACGGGCTCGACGCCGCCGTGCGTCTCTCCAGCCGCTACCTCCCCGA
>JAYUTY010000077.1:0-2325 GCA_043754875.1 Gemmatimonadota bacterium | reverse complement strand
CCGGCGCGCTCGTCTCCATCTCCGACTCCCTGTTCCGCGGCCGGCTGCTGCTCGCCGCGCGGCGCGATCCGGTGCTCCAGCCGAACATCAACCGTGTCGTCGCCGGCGTGCCAACGAGCATCGCCGAGTTGAGCCCGGCGCTGCTCGTGGGGACGATGCTCGTCGTCTTCCCCTTCATCATCCTCCTGTCCATCGGCGTGTCGTACGCGATCGCCGGTCGCGCGAGCGATCCGGTGGACCGGCTGATCAACGAGGTGGAGGCGATCACCGACGGCCGTTCACTCCACCGGCGCCTCCCCTCCGACCTCGGCACCGACGAGCTCTCGCGCCTCGGCTCGACGCTCAACGCGATGATCTCGCGCCTCGAGACCTCGTTCGGCGCGCTGCGCCGCTTCACCGCCGACGCGAGCCATGAGCTGAAGACGCCGCTCACCGTCATGCGCGCCGACGTCGAGCGCGCCATGCATCCCAACGCGCAGGGCAGCGAGGCGATGCAGGCGCTGGAGGAAGCGCTGCAGGAGACAGCGCGCATGTCGGATCTCGTGGACAGCCTGCTCACGCTCGCCCGCGCCGACGAGGGGCGCTTCGACATCCACCGCGAGCCCGTCTCGCTCGCGCCGCTCGTTGCCGACGTCTACGAGACGGCTGTCATCCTTGGCGAGGATGCAGGGCTCAGCGTGTCGCTCACCGTGCTCGAGGAAGGGATCGTGGACGGGGACGAGCGCCGGCTCCGGCAGCTGTTCCTCAACCTGGTCACCAACGCGATCAAGTACACGCCGCGCGACGGGCGGGTCGAGCTCGCGCTCAGTCACCGCCTCGGCGACGAGATCGCCTTCAGCGTGCGCGATTCCGGAATCGGCATCTCGGCCGCCGATCTGCCGTACGTCTTCGAGCGGTTCTGGCGAGCGGACCGGGCACGGAGTCGCGGCGGCGAGCGCTCGGGGTTTGGCCTCGGCCTCGCGATCTGCCAGTGGATCGCGCAGGCGCACGGCGGTCGCGTGAGCGCGCAGTCGCGGCTCGGGCGCGGCTCGGTGTTCACCGTGACGCTGCCGCTGCTCTCGGCCGAGCATGCCGCTGCGGCCGAGAAGTCCAAGCAGGACGTCCGCGATGCACGCGAGCGGCGCGATGCGAAGGCGGACGCGGCTGCGGCCCTGTCGCCCGACTCGGCTGCACCGTCCCCGTCGGCCGACATCGAGCACTAACGACGCCTTCACCAAAACTTAATGCGCGCCCCGTTCCACTCGCTCCATGAGCGCATAGTTTGCGTCGTGTACCGAGTAGTACAGTCCTTTAGCCATGGAAGGTCAGCGGGGACATGTTCAATAATCTGATCGAGTCCAAGCCGAAGAAGCAGCGGACGACTGGTGGCATCGTCATCAGCGTCATCGTCCATGCCCTGCTTGGCACGGCGGCCGTGTACGGCACGCTGCAGGCGAAGGAGAGCTTTGAGAAGCCGAAGGCCGAGAAGGTCGACTTCGTCGAGGTGAAGAAGAAGGACGATCCGCCGCCGCCGAAGGAGGAGCCGAAGCCGATCCCGAAGGAGGCCGTGGCTGCACCGCCACCGCCCAAGGGATTCCAGGTTCTAACGGCCCCCATCAAGGTGCCGGATGTCCTCCCCGACATCGACCTGTCCAAGAAGGTCACGGACGAGGCCGATTTCTCGGGCAAGGGTGTCGCGGGCGGTACGAGCAAGGGTGTGGCGGGCGGTATTGCGCCGCCGGTCAACACCGACCAGCCGTACTTCGAGTTCCAGGTGGAGAAGCAGGTCCAGCAGATTCCGGGCACCGGCAACCTGCGCTACCCTGACATGCTCCGCTCGGCGAATGTCGAGGGCGAGGTGCTCGCGCAGTTCGTTGTCGATGCAGACGGCAAGTACGAAGCGGGCACCTTCAAGGTGCTCAAGTCCAGCCACGAGCTGTTCACGCAGGCGGTCAAGAACGCGCTCCCGAACATGCGCTTCTACCCTGCGGAAGTCGGTGGAAAGAAGGTCAAGCAGCTCGTCCAGCAGCCGTTCACTTTCTCGCTCAGCAAGAGCGAATAACCCCGCACGGAGACTGAAATGGATCTATCGCTAGCCGGCCTGTGGGCAAGCATGGGCGCGTTCGCGAAGGGCATCGTCGTGGTGATGATCATCATGTCGGTGTACTCGCTGACCGTGATGGCCTCCAAGTGGTGGAGCCTGCGCGCCGCCCAGAAGGAGACGCGCAAGTTCGCCCCCGAGTTCTCGCAGTTCCTCGAAGAGGACAACCTCACCGAGGCGATCAACCTCGCTGAGAGCTACAAGAAGTCGCACGTCGCCATCGTGCTCGGCGGCGCGCTCACGGA
>JAYUTY010000076.1:0-2329 GCA_043754875.1 Gemmatimonadota bacterium | reverse complement strand
CGACGTGAGCCCACATCTCGCTCCACGTTCGGTCCCACGATAGGTCCGAGAGGAACGAATCCGCGTGGACTCGACGCGCGGTGACATCCGACGCGAGGGCCTCGTCGACCGCGCACGACATCTCGGGCGCGCTATCCGCGATCCACGCGAGGCCTTCACGACCGTAGGGCTTCACGACATCGGTGATCGACGTCGAAACTACCGCGCAACCTGCCGCCAGGTACTCGGGCGTCTTGGTCGGGCTGATGAACCGCGTGGAGTCGTTGCGTGCGAACGGCAGCATCGCCACGTCCCATCCGGCCAGATACTCCGGCAGCTCGCTGTACTGCTTTCCACCGAGCCAGTGAATGTTGGGCCGGCGGGGCAGTGTGTTTGGGTCGATCTTCACGACCGGTCCGATCATCACGAGCTGGAGATCCGGTCGCGCGTCGGCGAGCTGACCGATCAGCTCGAGATCCATGCGCTCGTCGATCACGCCGAAGAAGCCAACGCGAGGATGCGGGATCTCAGCCTGATCCACCGGATCCGCGATCCGCTCGCGTGCCTTCGCGAAGTGCGGCACGTCGACACTCGACGGGAACGGATAGATGTTCTTGTGCTGATAATTGGCACGCTTGTAGTCGTAAAGACTGTGGCCGCCGGTGAACACCACATCGGCGCTCTTGAACAGTAGCGCCTCGCGCTGGGTCAGCTCCGGTGGCGCGCCCTGGAACAACGAGAGCTCGTCCATGCAGTCGTAGACGACCGCGCGCGGCTTCACGTGATGCGTGAAGGCCAGCGACATCGGCGTGTAGTACCAGAGCACGGGGCGCGGGTTATCGAGGTGGAACAGGACGTGATCGATCATGCGGCGCTGCGCCGCGACCGCGACATCGGTTGGCGTGTTTGGAGGAAGGTGCGGGACCGCGATGGTCATCCCGTTCTCGGTTCTCCGTTCGAGCTCCGGCTCGCTCGCGTCGTACAGCGGCTCCTCGAAGTACACGACGCGGTGTTCGCGGGCGCAGCGACTGAGCAGGTGCTGGGGACGCTGATAGACAAAATTCCAGCGCAGGTGCGACAAGCAGAGGATCGTTTCTCCGGGACGATTCATGACAGCGAGCCGCTGCAGTGTTCGTACCGGCGCGGGAGGCATAGAACGTGGAATCGAGCAGTTTGCACGTGTCCACGGCGCTCGTACGCGCGTGTCGGCGCAGCGCTCCCGCTCAGCAGGGCTCGTAGGTCCACTTCTCGACGTGCCGCAGGATCTGCTTTGGCGCGAGCGTGACGAGGGGACCCATCGTTTCCAGCTCGACCATGAAGCTCCTCGTTCCGAGATAGATCGCGACATTGGTGTTGAGCGGATACGTACCCTCCCGTATGAGTGCGGACGTCTTCGTGAATCGTCCTCGCGCATCCTGCATCTCGAGCATGCCGCGCGGAGCGAACAGCATGCGCTTGGCCTCGATGCCGCGCGCGCGGATCGCGACGTGCTCTTCGGTGATTGCGAACTGCGGGTCGGCGAGTCGCGAGCTGTGGTCGCCGCCCCAGCGTCTGGGTACGACCATTGTCAGTACATCCCAGTTCGGGTCCCCGCCATCGAGCGGAATCCGGTAGCGCGTGGACTTGTTCGGCAGGGTGCAGGTAAGCCCCCATGCGCCTCCGGACCACAGCATGTCGCCTACGTTCCGCAGCCTATGCTCGATCCTCCAGCCGCTCGGCCCGGCGTGAACTGCGATCGTCTTTTCGATCAGCGACGGCGTTGGAGGAGAGATGATCGCGACGCCATCCGGGAGCTCGCGCACTCTGCACGGTCGATTGTCGGGTGCGTAGGTCTCCTCGGATTCGTCCGCGTGGGGCCGAGCGATCCACAGTCGATGACCTCCGTACAGCCGCCAGTCCCCGCGGGTGTGCCGACCGGCCGTGTCCCAGAACAGCAGGTTGTCTCCGTCGATCGCGCCGAACGACGCGATCCGCGGCCCCACGGCGTGGACGATCACGAGTCGCGATCGGCGATCGACGAGCTCGATCGAGGCGTGGCCGTGGTGTTCGATCGCCGTCAGCTTGACCATGAGATCTCCTGTCGTGAACGCCGTCCACCCTCGGCCCGGAACGGCACCGCGAGACGTGGGCGCGCGGCTAGCACCTGGATTCCGAGGACCCGGAGTGCCTGCATCAAGCGCCGTACCGCTCCTGGCATGTCGATGGCACGGCAGTGGCGGAGCAGGAACGTCATGATCAAGTGCTCCGCAATGTTCTCGTTCGTGCTCGTTGCGGGGATCGCAAGTTGTCACTCCGACCACCGCGAGGGGACCGGTAACACGGGTGATATGAGGGCCACGGGGCCCACGCT
>JAYUTY010000075.1:0-2330 GCA_043754875.1 Gemmatimonadota bacterium | reverse complement strand
CAACGGTGCGCGCGCCGCCGGCGGCGTGACCGGTGTCTTCGTGCTCGCCAGCTCCGATGTCGAGGTCTCGCGCAACAGGATCTACGGCAACGGCCCGTTGCGCCCGCTGCGGATCGTCAGGGGTACGCCGCATGGCGGCATCTGGCTCGCCGGTGTTTCGCTCGCCGCGGGCGTGCGCGACAACGAGGTCCGCGCGCCGAACGGCCCCGCGCTGTTCATGCAGGGTCACGGCTTCATGCAGGTCGTCGACAATCTGCTGACCAGCCAGGGAATGTTGCCGACGGAGCTTGGCGCGAGCAACGTGCAGATCCTGAACCTGAGCGCGCTGCCCACGCTCGCTCCGGCGAGCTTCGCCGGGCTCCGCAACGGCGAGATGGCATACGCCAGGCGGGCCGCGACGGTCACGGTCGCCGGCAGGGCCATCGCTGCTGACGGGCTCGCGGACACGGAGCTCGCCGGTGCGAGGATCGCATTCGGCCTCGCGAGCGGTGTGCTCGACGCGATCTTCCTGCCTCCGCCCGGCGCGATCATGTTCAACAACAACCAGGTGGTCACGCGCACACCCGACGTCGCAGCGGGCTACTCGACGGTCATCGCCGGCAACGTCGACGTGTCGGTGCTCGGCAATCAGTTCGATTCGAACGCCCCCGATGCCCCGCCGCAGGTCGGGGTACTCGGGTCCACGTTACGCGTCGAGAACAATCGGTTCTCCGACCACGCGCTCGTGTTCTCGCTGGCGACCTACGGCATGTACAACATCACCGCGCACAATATCGCCGATCACTGCATCTCGGTGCGCGCGTCGCAGCAGTACGTCGATCAGCAGAACCTGGAGCTGAGCGGCGGCTTTCTGTGCGCGTTCCAGAACCTGTTACCGACGTTCGGAGGCACCAGAATATGAGCACGACGAAGCCACCTGGCGCCGGCACGGTCTCCGTGGACGCCGCGACCCTGCTCGATCAGATCGACGGTGTGTTCCCCGCCGCCGATGCTGCGCGTGCCGCCGCGTTCGCCAACCAGGCGACCGTACGGACGGCGCGCATGAACGTGTTGCAGCGCGTGCGCGACAACCTCGCTCCGAATGCGCCCGAGCTCGCCATGCTCGACGCGAAGCTCGCCGAGGATCGCGAGCTCGCGACCAAGCTAGCCGCGCTCGGCGAGGTCGCCGCGAAGCCTCGGGTCACCGCCGACGATCTCGAGACAGTGGTGCACGGATACGTTCGGGATGCCGCGGGGCATGGGGTGGGGGGCGTGAGGCTCGCGCTCGCGGCGCCGAAAGGCGAACCACTCGCCACCGTGTCGACGGGCAAGGACGGCCACTTTGTCCTGCGTACCCGCGCTGCGACCGAGCGCGAGATCCCGAGCACCGTCGAGCTGCGCGTGCACGACAACCGTCACTCCTCACCCGTAACGATCGAGCGCGGCGCCACCGGCGTAGCGTTCACGACGGTTCGCCTCGAAGCCTGATGTCTAATACCCTCGCGATCGGTACGGTGACCTCGGCGTTGCAGCAGATGCTGAATAACGTCTCGGATCCGCTGACCGGCGATCCGGTCCCCGATCCTGATCTCTCGGACGCGTACTGCTCGGCGCGGTCACTGGACGTTGCACGCGAGGCATTGGACAAGAAGAACCAGCTGAACCTGTTCCTCTATCAGCTCCAGGCCAGCGGCACGTTCCGCAACATGAACCTGCATGATGGCGAGAGCGGCCAGCAACCGCTCGCGCTGACGCTGTCGTACGTGCTGACCGCGTATGGCGCCAGTGATGACGACATCCTCGCGCATCGCATGCTCGGACGCGCAATGCTCATGCTGCACGACCACTCGACGATGACGCGCGAGCAGCTCCGTATCGCGCTACCCGGCAACGACCTGTGGCAGCAGACCGAGCGCGTACGCATCAAGCCAATCCCGCTCGGCCCGGAGGAGATCTCGAAGCTGTGGACCGGGTTCGGTAAGCCGTATCGGCTGTCCGTGGGCTACGAGGTCAACGTCGTGCTGATCGAGAGCGTGCAGCCGAAGATATCGCCGTTGCCGGTGCTCTCGCGTGGCAAGCCCGTGGCGCCCGACTATCGCGAGCCAGGTGTGCGAGTCACCTCGGGTCTCGATCTGCCCTATCCCACGCTCGATCGCTTCGTGGGCCTGGCAGGTCGGCCCGCCGCACGCATCGGCGAAGACCTCACGCTGTTCGGCACGAAGCTCGGCGGCACGCCGCTCACATTCCACTTCGCGCATCGGCTACTCCCGACGCCGAACACGATCACCGTCACCACGCCTCACGACCCGGCTCAGATCACGGTCGCGATCCCGAACCTTCCCGGCGACTGG
>JAYUTY010000074.1:0-6961 GCA_043754875.1 Gemmatimonadota bacterium | reverse complement strand
GTGTGGTGGAGCGCATGCAACCGCCTCCTAGCGGTCGGGGTCGAGCATATCTTCGAAGCGCATCCATTGCGCGTAGAAATACAGGTCCACGTAGCCGGTCCCGCCGTTCCGGTTCTTGAGCACCAGCAACTCGGTCGCGCCCTCGATGTCCCGAGCGCTGTCGTACATCCCCTCGCGGAAGAGCGCGAGCACCACGTCCGCCCGCTCCTTGACCGCGCCGCCCGCGCCCAGATCGTCGAGCTGTGGACGCCGGTTTTCGCGCGCCGGCCCCTCCACCAGTGGACAGCTGACCATCACCGCGACGCCGGCCTCCAGCGCGAGCTGCTTGAGGGCGCGCACCGTGGCCGCCGCCTCCTCGCGCGACTCTCGTGCGCCAGGCAGCAGCGCGCTGAGCCCATCGACGATCACGAGCTCGAGCCCGCCGTGATCCGCCACGGCTGTGGCGATCGCAGCCACCCCGCCCTCATGGACGCGCTCCACGACCGGAAAGTCATCCCGCAGCCGCACCGCCGCCGCGCCGACGCTGGCCCGCGTGCCGTCGTCCAGCGTCCCGCGCCGGAGATCGTCCACGCGGGCACGCCCCTCGATCGCCAGCGCGCGCTCGAGCACTCGCTCCAGAAGCATCTCTCCCGAGTAGAAGAGGGTGTGCTGTTTCTGCTGCGCCGCTCGTAGGGCGATCGCCAGGGCCAGCGCGCTCTTGCCGCTCCCGACATCGCCAGCGAGCACGATCAGGTCCCCGCGCCGGAAGCCGCCGCCGAGCATCTTGTCGAGGCTGGGAAAGCCGCTCGGCACCGAGTCGGTCGGTCCGCCGTCCGCGATGGAGTCGATCCGGCCGAGAAGGAGCGCGAGGGGCGAGATCGCCGCGTCGCCCGTCATGCGAGGAGCGCGGCGAGGGAGTCGAGCTCGCCGCAAGAGCCGGCATCGAGAAACGGCTGGACCAGTCTGTTCAGAGTGGCGAGCTCTGCTGCCATGACTGTCCTCGTACTCTCGGCGCTCGACTCGGCACATCGCAGCACCGAGGCGCGAATCGGCGCCGGTAGTGCGAGCGCGCCAAGCCAGGCCTTCGCGCCGCTGCACCGCGCCGCGCGGGAGGCCGCGCTCAGGTCGAGAGCGCCGTCGCCAACGTTGGCAGCATCTGCCACGAGGCGGGCGGCCACGAAAGCCGCCAGCGCGATCTCGCGCGCCCCTCCGATGGGAAGTCGGCCGGCGCAGCAGGCGAGTTGTCGGAATCGGAACGCCGGCGCCGGCAGGGCGTGGGGCGGGAGGGGGGCGGGCACCGGACAAATGTGCACCGACGGGGCGTTCGGAGCCAGCGCTTGACGTACGAGCGTCCAGAGCGCGTTGCTCGCCCTATAGTGCACGGCTACGTTTGAACCATGCCGCATCAGGCCAAGGCCGTCCTCTGGGTCGACGATGAGGCGGAGCTGCTGGAGCCTCACCGCATCTTCTTGCGTGACAAGGGGTTCGAAGTCGTCACCGCCACGAACGCCGACGATGCCGCCGAGCTCGTGCGGCGCCGCCCGTTCGATCTCGTCCTGCTCGACGAGCAGATGCCCGGCACGCGCGGGCTGGAGGCCCTCAAGGAGCTGCGCGAGATCCAGCCCACCCTCCAGATCGTGATGGTCACGAAGAGCGAGGAGGACGCCACGCTCACGGAGGCGTTGGGGCGCGACATCGCCAGCTACCTGGTGAAGCCCGTCACGCCGCGCCAGGTCTACGCCATCGTCGCCCGACTCCTGGAAGGGCCGCGCATCCGCCAGCAGGCCGTCGCCCGATCGTTCGTCGACCGGTTTCGCGAGATGTCCAACGAGTCGCTCCGCGACCTGGAATGGCGCGGCTGGATCGACCGCTACCTCGAGATCGTGCAGTGGGACCTCGACCTCACGAGCGCCAACGAGATGGGGCTGCACGAGTCGCTGCGCGGCCTCTTTCCGGAGCTGCGTCGCGAGTTCGCCCACTTCATGGCGCGCGCCTACCCGGATTGGCTCGCCAATCTCCAGGGCGACCGTCCGCCACTCTCCATCGACATCGTCAGCGAGTTCCTGATGCCGGTGGTCGAGCAGGACAAGGCCGCGGCCTTCATCGTGATCGACTGCCTGCGCCTCGACCAGTGGAAGGCGCTCGAGCCCGTCATTGCGCCGCTGTTCGACATCGAGACGACACACTACTTCGGCGTCCTCCCCACGGCGACGCCCTACGCGCGCAATGCGCTGTTCAGCGGACTCTTCCCCAACGAGATCGCCGCCCGCTTCCCCGACTGGTGGGGCGAGCGCGAGGACGAGACGCTCAATGCGCACGAGAAGGACCTGCTCGAGGCGCAGCTCGTCGAGATGGGGCGCAAGGTGCCGGTGAAGTACGACAAGATCTCCTCGTCGCACGACGCCGACGAGCTCGAGCGTCGGCTCGCCAATGCCATCGCCCCCGAGGGAATCAGCGCTTTCGTCTTCAACTTCGTCGACCTGCTGACGCACGGGCGCTCCGAGTCCGCGATCCTCTATGAAGTCGCGCGCGACGAGATCGCCCTCCGCCAGCTCACGCTGCAGTGGTTCAAGCGCTCGGCGCTCTTCTCCGTGCTGCAGGAAGCCGCACGGCGCAAGGTGAAGGTGCTCGTGACGAGCGACCACGGTTCCATCCACTGCCACACGCCGGCCACCGTCTTCGCCAAGCGCGACGCGACGCAGAACCTGCGCTACAAGTTCGGGGAGGATCTGCGCGCCGAGAATCCCGAGCTCGCGATGCTGTTCAAGAACGAGGATTCGCTCAAGCTGCCGCGCCGTGGGCTGGGGGCGAACACGCTGCTCGCCACGGGGGACAGCTTCTTCGTCTATCCCACCAAGCTGCGTGAATATCAGAGCCGCTACCGGGGTTCCTTCCTGCACGGCGGCGTGACGCCGGAAGAGTGTATCCTCCCGGTCTCTCTGCTCACCCCCAAGCGCTAGCATGTACACGCGGCTGCTGCGCTACCTGCGCCCGCACTCCTGGCGCATGGCAGGCACGATCGTCTGCAACGTGCTCGCCGCGGCGCTCGACGTCTTCTCCTTCACCCTGCTCGTTCCCTTCCTGAACGCGCTGTTCAAGGCGAACCAGTACATCCCCGGCACGGGCGACTCCTGGATCTCGCGCCTCCAGCAGCGGCTCGTCGGCGCCTTCCTGAACACGGCCGATCCCCTGGGCTCGGTCGAGACGATGATCATCGCCATCGTGACGATCACCGCGATCAAGAACGTCTTCGTCTGGCTGGGCGGACAGTTCGGCGCATCCCTTCAGGAGAACGTCACGCGCGATCTGCGCGATGCCGTCTTCTCGCATCTCCAGCGCCTGCCGCTGGGCTACTTCCAGCGCACGAAGACCGGCCAGATCATCTCGCGCGTGCTCAGCGACACCGAGCAGACGAAGGCGCTGATCACGGAGCTCGTCACGAAGACGCTGCAGAACGTTGCGCAGGTCGTCGTGACGATCGTCGCGCTCTACACGTACTCGCCGCGGCTGACCTTCGTCGCGCTCGTCATCGCGCCGCTGCTCACCCTCTCGCTGCAGCCGATTCTGCGCAAGCTGCGGAAGGGGCACCGGCGTCTTCGCGGCGACTACGGCGAGATCACGAGCGTGCTGCAGGAAGTGGTGAGCGGCGTGCGGCTGGTGAAATCCTTCCGCGGCGAGCCGTACGAGGACCGCCGCTTCATGGACGCGAGTCATCGCTATTCGTCCGGCATGGTGCGCATCACGCGCATCGCCTTCCTCTCGCAGCCGATGACCGAGATGATCGGGACGTCGGTCGCCGTGCTGATTCTCTGGATCGGCGCGCGCGAGGTGCTCGCCGGCACGTCGGGCGCGATGGACGGCGCGACGCTCATCACCTTCATGATCATGGTGATGCGCCTGCTGCCGCCGTTCAAGCAGCTCTCGCAGGCGCCGACCACGGCGCAGCAGTCGTTCGCGTCGGCCGAGAGGCTGTTCGAGGTGTTGGATCTCCCGACGGAATCGGAGAGCGATCACGGCACGCGGACCGTGACCGCGCTCCGCGACTCGCTCGCCTTCGAGCACGTGTCGTTCGCCTACGACGGCGAGCCCGTACTGCGCGACGTCAGCTTTACCGCGCGCCGAGGCGAGGTCGTCGCGCTCGTCGGTGCAAGCGGGGCGGGGAAGAGCACGCTCGTCGATCTCATTCCACGCTTCTACGAGCCGACCAGCGGCCGCATCACGCTCGACGGCGTGGACACGCGAGAGCTCGCGCTCGCGTCGCTGCGCGGCCTCACCGGGATCGTCAGCCAGGACACCGTGCTGTTCAATGACACCGTGCGCAACAACATCGCGTACGGTTCCGCCGACCGGTTCACCGACGCGCAGATCGAGACCGCGGCGCAGGCGGCCAACGCCCACGACTTCATCAGCGAGCTGCCCGAAGGCTACGCGACGGTGCTCGGCGAGCGCGGCACGCGCCTCTCGGGCGGCCAGCGCCAGCGACTCGCGATCGCCCGCGCGCTGCTGACCGATCCGCCCATCCTGATTCTCGACGAGGCGACCTCCGCCCTCGACACTCAGTCGGAGCGGCTCGTGCAGGAAGCGATCGACCGGCTGCTGGCCGGCCGCACGGTGTTCGTGATTGCCCACCGCCTGTCCACGGTGGTGCACGCGGACCAGATTCTCGTCCTCGACCGCGGCGTCGTCATCGAGCGGGGCACCCATGCCGAGCTGCTCGCGATGCGCGGCTCCTACCACAGGCTGCATGCGTCACAGCTACAACAGGACGAGGAGCGCGCGGGCACCGCGCCGGCCGATGCCGTGCTGATCTAGCATGCGCTCGCTCTTCTACTACTCCAATTCGCACTGGACAGGCAGCGCTCGCGCGTTCGCCATCGCCGCGCGTGGCCTCAGCGGGCGCGGGCACCCGGTCACGATCGTCTGCTGCGCCGACACGTCGGCCGAGCTCGGCTTCTCGCGCGAAGGCGTCGACCTCGTGTCGATCCCGCAGGGCGGCACGGTCGGTGGCGACGCGTGGCGTCTGCGCGCGGTCCTCAAGGAGAAGTTCACCGAAGCAGTCTTTCTGCATACGGAGCGGGAGCAGGTCGTCGCGAGCACGGCGATGCGCATGGCCGAACGGGGAGCCGTCATTCGGCGCATCGCTGCAGGTGGCAGCGTCACGCGCGGTCGCGGCGTCGTCGCTGGCCGCATGACGCCGCCGCGCCTCCTGTTCACGACCGAGGCTGATCGAGCCCGCGCCGGCGTCGGCGACAAGGGCTTCGTCGCTCCCCTCGGCATCGACGTGGCCCGCGTGGAGAACGAGCGCGCCGCGTCACGCGCCCTGCTCGGCTTCGACCACGAGACCCAGTTGATCATCTGCGCCGTGGACCGCCACGCGCGCAGCCGCGTCAGCACCGTCATGCGTGCGATCGCGCTCCTCGGCGAACGGCATCCCGACCTCCGCCTCGCGCTTGTCGGGTCGCTTGGCGACGACGACGACGATGCGCACATGCACGCCGCCGCCCTCGGCGTCCGCCCGCTCGTGCACTTCCTCGGCGAGCGGGATGACCAGTCGTCGCTCCTCGCCGCCGCCGACGTCGGCTGGGTGGCTGCCGAAGGCGACGACGGCGCCTTCGCCTGTCTCGACTTCATGGCGGCGCGCGTTCCGATCATCGCCGAGCGCTCCTCGCTCATCTCGCACTTCGTGCCCGATGGCATTGCCGGCGTCCTCCTCCCGCCCGCCGAGCCGAGCGACACTGCCGCCGCAGTCGCATCGTTTCTCGCGAACGAGAGCCAACGCACCGCGATGGGCCGCGCGGGCAACACGCGTGCGCGCCGCGACTTCACGGAGGATGCGATGATCGAGGGCTTCGCCGCCGCCGCGGGCGCCGCGGGCGATCGAACCCTCTGGACGACACGGTGAGCAGACCGACGTTCTCGCACTACGCGCAGTACTTCGCGCTCCGCGGCACCGTCGCTGCGCTCGACCGCCTCAGCTTTCGCCGCGCCGGCCGCGTCGGGGAGCTGATCGGCGCGCTCGGCTATCGCCCGCTCGGTGTGCGGCGCGCCGTGGTGGAGCGCCAGATACGGGCCGCCTTTCCCGGCCTCGCGGATGCGGAGGTGCTGCGCATCGCGCGCGAATCCTACGAACATCTCGGGCGCACGTCGATCGAGACGGCGCTCCTGTCCTCGTACTCGAGCGAGCAGGTGTTGGATCTGTTCGAAGAGGTGGAAGGCTGGGACGTGGTCGAGCGCGCTCGTGCCACTGGGCGCGGTATCCTCTTCGTGGGTGGGCATCTGGGCAATTGGGAGCTGGGCGGCTCCTTTATCGCAGCGCGGGGCGTGCCGCTGGAAGCGGTGGCGCGGCGGATGGAGAATCCGTTGTTCGACGGCTACCTCACGCGCACGCGCCGGAGGATCGGGATGACCGTCATTCAGGACTCCGAGGCCGTGCGCCGCGTGCCGCGCGCCGTTCGCGAGGGGCACGCTGTGGCCTTCCTCGTCGATCAGGGCGCGGTGGGACTCGCGTCCACCTGGGTGCCCTTCTTTGGTCGGTACGCGAAGACGCCGCGCGGCCCCGCCGTCTTCGCGCTACGTCTCGATGCGCCCGTCGTGTTCGGCTGCGCACTCCGCCGGCCCAACGGAAAGTTCTCGATGCATTTCGAGGAGGTCGTCACCGAGCGCACGGGCGATCGGGACGCCGACATCGACCGCATCGTTGCCGCGTACACGGCGACGCTGGAGCGATGGGTACGCCGTGTGCCGGAGCAGTACTTCTGGCATCACCGCCGCTGGAAGCATCAACGCCCGGGCACGCCGCCCGAACTGGGAGACCCGTCATGAACGAGCGGGCCAAGCGAGCACTGCGCGGTGATCTCCGCGCCTGGTTCGGCATCACGGTGATCTCGGTGCTCGTGCTCTTCGCCATCCTCGCACCACTCGTCTCGCACCACGATCCGGTGCGGATCGACCTGGTCAATCAGCTGCAGTCGCCCTCGACGGC
>JAYUTY010000073.1:0-6973 GCA_043754875.1 Gemmatimonadota bacterium | reverse complement strand
CCGGAAGTGCGCCCGCGCCCGCCGAGCCGAGCAGCTGGATGCCGATTCGACCGACCGGATCGCTGCGCTCCAACGCGAGCTGCAGCGAGGTGCCGCCGAACCCGCTCGTCGCGAGCGGGAAATAGCGGAAACGCGTGGGACCCGCTCCGTAGCTGCGTTCCGCTGGAATCTCGCGCGCCGCGGGTCGCGCGGAGCTGTCGAAGGGCGCGCGCGTCTGCGGCGGGGTGATCGGCGACAGCGAGTCGAGGAACGAGACGCGGGGCAGCATGCCACGAGCCGACCCTCCGGTGCTGTCCGGCGCGAGACGGCGCAGGTCGTAGCCCGAGGCGCGGAGCCCGAGAAACCAGACGCCGCCGTCCGGTGCGACGTCCGTCGCGATCGCGGCACCCGTCAACGCCGTCAGCGTGATCGGGTCTCCGCCGCTCGTCGACAGACGTTCGAGGTTCGCGATTCCCGAACGCTCCGACGTCGTGATGATTGTGCGCCCGTCGGGAGCAAACGTCGCGTCGTATCGGGTCGCCCCGTCATCCGGGTCGGCATAGGCGAGCGCGCCGCTCTCGGGCGAGACGCGGGCGACGCGCCATCGGTCGCCGAGCTGCTCGCCGACGACGATCTCGCCCGTGACCTTGGAAACGCGGGGGCGATAGTAATTGCGTTCGACCGAGCCCGCGCGGATCACGCGTACCGCACCCGTTCGCAGATCCACGCGCACCAGGTCGCACCAGCCGTGCTCGCAACGCACGGCGGCCGCCCATCGTGCGTCACCACTCGGATCTGCGTCGCGCAGCGCTGCCCCGTGTGTCAGCCGCTGGAGCGTTCCATCCTCCGCGCTCCAGACGTACAGGTCGGGGCGGAGGCTGCCGTCGGCGCGCGGCACGGAGCGCGTGACGAGCAGGTGCTTGTTGTCCGGATACCAGCGCGGCGTCTCGAAGGGCGCGCCGTCGTCCGGGACAAGCTTCGCCACGACGTGCTTCGCGGCTGGGTAGAACGCGCGATCCGGAACGTCCTCCGGATCGCGCGCCATCTGCTGTTCCCGGCGTCGGGCTGAAAGAGTGTCCGGCTCGGGCGCCGTCTTCCAGACGACCAGTTGACTCGGACGGTCGGTGCGACGGATGGTGAGTGCCACGAAGCGCCCGTCGGGTGAAATCGCCGGATCACCCGTGCCGCGCACGAGTCGCTGCACGAGCTCGCCGTTCGTTGCGCCCGACGCTTCCAGCGCACGCTCGAGCGCAATGGCATCCGCCGTCAGCTCTGCAGTGAAGCGAGCGTACAGCTCCGCGGGCGAGCCGCCGTACACACCGGCGAATGCCTCGTCGAACGAGCGATCCGTACGCGCCGTCTGCCGACGCCAGAGCGCGGTGATGCTGGAATCGCCCTGCCGGCGGGCAAGCCACTCGAAGTACGCCGAGCCCGCAAGGTAGGCGAAGTCACCTGCGTGCCAGGCTCCACCGCCGTTCACCTGCCCGTAGGTCGGCAGGCGCCCCTCGATGGCGAACTGACGAAGGATTGCAGCGCGCCAGGCGTGGTTCGGTCGTCCGCTTCCAGTGACGCGCCCTTCCACGTACGTCGCATACCCTTCATGCACCCAGCGCGGCGAGCGCGTGGCGATCGGCCCGAGCGGGATGGGCGAGAGGGACCAGAGGAGGTTCTGGAGCCGGTTGCGCGATGGTCGCGTCAGGTGCGCGATATGGGCGAACTCGTGAGTCGCCAGCAGCTCGTTCCAGACGCGGAAGTTGCCGATCACCTCGCGCGGGGAAGGCGGGGTGGGGTAGAGCACCATCGTTGGCTCGTCGAGCGTCGTGAACGCCATGCCATTGGCATCGTTGGCCGGGTCGTCCACCACGATGTGGACGCGCCCGCCGGGAGCGAAGCCGACAATCTGTCGCACCCCAGCTCGAACCGACTCGAGACGGGAGGCGAGCGCGAGCGACCAGTTCCGATACTCGGCCGGATAATGCACGGCAAAGTGCTCCGTCTCGACCGTGCGCCAGTCGCGCCAGGGACGCACCCGCTGCGCCGCGACAGGCTGGGCAATAGCGAGGAGTGTCAGGGCGCACGACACAGCGACAAGTGTGCGGCGCACCAGCTTATCGAGCTCGCCGAGCTTCAAAAACGGGAGGGACGCATGCGTCGAGCATGCGTCCCTCCGAGCGATCATGTACGGTGCGTCGGCTGCCGACTCAACCACGCGCCGGCTGCTTGCCGCGCACTCGGTCCATCAACCACGTCGCCGGAATGATGAACAGCGGCGTGAGGAAGATGCCGAGCAGGGTGTTGATCCAGGTCAGCGCGATGTAGAACGCGCAGAGGCCGAGACCGACCCAGAGGGTGCCGAAGGGGCCGTGAGTTTCCAAGGGAGCGCTCCAGGAGCCGAGGGAATCGGGTGCCGACGGGGAGAAGATAGTGCGTCGTCCGGAGTGGAGCCAGAGGTTGTGGCTGGCCGTCTGATTGATCGATGGACACCGTGAGACACTATCTTACCGCGTCATGGAAGACGATTCCCGACGTCTGGTGCTGAACGCCGCGCACAGCACCGCCGCGCGCGGCAGGCCACTGCTGCTCGCTGTCTCGGGCGGCCTGGACTCCATGTCGCTCCTGCATGCGATGCACGCCGCCGCGCCCGATCGGATCGCCGCTCTTGCCACCTTCGACCACGGCACCGGGCCCGCGGCCACCCGAGCGGCCGCCTTCGTCGCGGCTCGTGCCGCGGAGTGCGGCGTCCAGTGTATCACGGGTCGACTCTCCGAGCGCGCGCCGATGGGCACAGGGAGCAGCAGCCTCAGCGGTGGCGGTCAGCCCGGCGGGCGCGAGGCTGCGTGGCGGCGCGCGCGCTACGCGTTCCTGCACGAGGAAGCGGAACGCCTGGGGGCATGCATCGTCACGGCGCATACCGAGGACGACCACCTTGAAACGGTGTTCATGCGCATTCTGAGGGGCAGTGGCACGCGCGGTCTCGCCGGGCTCCTCGCGCCCAGCGCGATCATGCGCCCGTTCGTAGCTGTGCGGCGCGCGACACTCGAGCACTTCGCGCGTGTTGAGCGCCTGACCTGGATGGAGGACCCGAGCAACGACTCGCGGATGTTTCTGAGAAATCGCGTGCGACACGATCTCCTTCCGGCGCTGGCTCTCGCTGACCCTGATCTCGGACGCTCTGTGCTCGAGCTCGCCGCCGACGCCGCTCGATGGCGGGCCGACGTCGAGCGCTTCGTTGACGAGGTGCTTCGCCCGATGCGCTATGGCACTTCGACGCTGACGATTGCCCGCGAGGAACTGCAGGGATATGATGGGGATTCACTGAGCATGCTGTGGGCGGCGGTCTGTGGTCGCGTCGGGCTGGCGCTCGACCGTAGAGGAACCCGTCGTCTCGCGGCGTTTACAATGAAGGAGCCTCACAGCGGGAGCGTCCCGCTGTCCGGGGATTGGTGCCTCGAGGCGCACGGGGATCGGTACGTGCTGCGCCAGGCGGCGACGACGACCGCCCCTGCTCTCACCCTTCCGATGGAGGGAGTGGCGGAGTGGGGGCGATTTCGCTTCAGGGTGTCGGAGGTGGCGATTTCGGCCACCTCCTCGTCCCAATGGGCGGCTGCACTGCCCGCCGGCTCTCGACCGGTGGTTCGATGCTGGACCGCCGGCGATCGCTTGAGCCGGGCAGAGGGGCAGGGTCCGCGGCGCGTGGCACGTTATCTTTCCGATGCCCGCGTTCGAGGACGTGACCGTCTGGAGTGGCCCGTCGTAGCGTCGGGAGACGACGTCGTCTGGATTCCTGGTGTGCGCCGCAGCGACGCGGCAACCGATCGGTCCGGCAGGCCGGTTCGACACTATCTCTGTGAACGCCTCGATCGCTGATCCACGGCTGGAAGGACGCACGCTCAAGCGCATCGTCTACGACGCGCCGACGATCAGCGGACGGGTCAAGGAGCTCGGCGCCGAGATCACAGCGGCATATCCGGATGGCGAGCTCCTCGTGCTGGGCCTGCTCAAGGGCAGCTTCATCTTCCTGAGCGATCTGGTGCGCGAGATCAACCGCCCGCTGCACGTCGACTTCCTCGTGGCGTCGAGCTACGGCGAGGGCACCGTCTCGAGCGGAAACGTCCGGCTGGTGTATGATCCGGAAACGAAGCTAGAGGGTAAACACATTCTATTGGTTGAGGACATCGTCGATACCGGGCGCACTCTCAACAGATTGATGGAGCTGCTTCAGGCACGGAACCCGCGGTCGTTGGAAATCTGTGCCCTCCTTCATAAGCACATCGCGGACGAGCTGAAGCACGACACCAAGTTCATCGGTTACGACGCACCGCACGAGTTCCTGGTCGGTTACGGGTTGGATCACGCCGAGAGTTTCCGGCATCTGCCATACATAGCGAGCCTGCTGTAAATGCCAGTTCCAGTTCCGCCGAAAAACGGCAACAATAAGGGGTTCAACTGGGGGCGCTTTTCCAAGACGCTCTCCTTCTGGATCCTCATCATCCTGATTCCCGTCGCCCTGATTCAGCTCAGTGGAACACGAGCCGACTCGGCAGCGGAGATCCGTTATGACCAATACCGCCAGCAGCTGAACGCCGGCAACATCAAGGAAGTCGTGGTGCAGGGCGGCAAGAACGTGACCGGCACCTTCCGGGAGCCACAGGTCATCGGAAACAAGCCGTCCAGCCGCTTCCTCATCCAGTTCCCTGCGGCCAACTCGCCGCAGGAGATCGATCTGCTGATGTCCAAGGGAGTGCAGATCACTTCTCAGGACCAGCGCCCGGGGCTGATGGCCTATGTCATCAACTTCCTCCCCTGGCTGCTCCTGATCGGTTTCTATCTGTTCCTCTTCCGCCAGATGCAGGCGGGCGGCAACAAGGCGTTCTCGTTCGGCAAGTCCAAGGCGAAGCTGCTCACCGGCGATACCCCTAAGGTGACGTTCGCTGATGTCGCTGGCGCCGACGAAGCCAAGCAGGAGCTGCAGGAGATCATCGAGTTCCTCAAGGATCCACAGAAGTACACGAAGCTCGGTGGCCGTCTTCCCAAGGGCTGCCTCCTCGTCGGACCTCCGGGAACCGGCAAGACGCTGCTTGCTCGCGCCGTCGCGGGTGAGGCGGGCCGTCCCTTCTTCTCGATGTCCGGATCCGACTTCGTCGAGATGTTCGTCGGCGTCGGCGCTTCGCGCGTGCGCGATCTGTTCGAGCAGGGCAAGGCGCAGGCGCCGTGCATCATCTTCATCGACGAGATCGACGCCGTCGGCCGCCACCGCGGCGCTGGACTGGGCGGCGGACACGACGAGCGCGAGCAGACGCTCAATCAGCTGCTCGTGGAGATGGACGGCTTCGAGAGCAACGAAGGGGTCATCCTCATCGCGGCCACCAACCGTCCTGACGTGCTCGATCCCGCGCTCCTGCGTCCTGGCCGCTTCGATCGCCAGATCGTCGTGGACGCACCGGACCTCCGCGGGCGCGAGGGCATCCTCAAGGTCCATCTGCGCAACAAGCCGGTGGGTGAGGACGTCGACATCACGACGCTGGCCCGCGGTACTCCGGGCATGGCCGGCGCCGATCTCGCCAACCTCGTCAACGAGGCGGCGCTGCTCGCGGTGCGTCGCGGCCATGACAAGCTCTACATGATGGATCTCGAGGACGCCAAGGATAAGGTCATGCTTGGCGCCGAGCGCAAGTCGATGGTGATGAGGGAGGAGGAGCGTCGCCTCACCGCGTACCACGAGGCAGGTCACGCACTCTGTGCCATGAAGGTCGTCGGCAACGATCCGCTGCATAAGGTCACGATCGTTCCGCGCGGCCGTGCACTCGGTCTCGCCTTCACCCTTCCCGAGGACGACCGCGTCAGCATCACGCGCCAGCAGCTCGAAGCCAATCTCGTGATGTCGTACGGCGGCCGTACGGCGGAGGAGCTCGTGTTCGGCTACGACCGCGTTACCACTGGCGCGTCGAGCGACATCCAGAAGGCCACGAGCATCGCGCGTCGCTACGTGACACAGTGGGGCTTGTCCGATGCCATCGGTCCGATCCTCGTCGGCGACAACGAGCAGGAGCTCTTCCTGGGTCGCGAGATCCAGAATCGCCGCGAGGTCAGCGAGCAGACGGCGCAGCTCGTGGACGCCGAGGTCAAGCGCGTGATCACGAACGCGTACGATCGTGCGAAGGCGGTGCTGGCCGAAAACATCGACCTGCTCCACACGATCGCGAATGCGTTGCTCGAGCGCGAGACGCTGACGGCGGAAGACATCAAGATGATCGCGCGTGGCGAGGCGCTGCCACCACGTGCGAGCGGTGTTCCGAGCGTGCCCTCCTCCAGGCCGACGCCGGTGATCCCGACGCCCGTGATCGAGCCCCGACGCAATCCGCTGCTCGGCGGGCCGGAGCCCTCGCCGGCGTAAGCCGAGAAGGCACGAGAGGAGTTCGTGGACGATCGGCTGGCGAGGCAGCAGTGCCTCGCCAGCCGATTGCGTTATCTTCTCCGCATGCCCGCCACCTGGACTGTCCGCGGTCGCATCCTGTCGCTCCAGCGGCCGCTCGTCATGGGGATCGTGAACGTGACGCCCGACAGCTTCAGTGACGGAGGGCGCTTCATAGACGGAGGCGCCGCTGAGGCGCATGCCGCGCTGCTGATCGCCGAGGGCGCCGATATCATCGACGTGGGTGGCGAGTCCACCCGGCCGAACGCCCACGCGATCAGCGCCGAGGAGGAGATGCGTCGTGTCCTCCCGCTGATCCGCGCGATCGCTCGCGAGCAGCCCTCGACGATCATCTCGGTGGACACGACGAAGAGCGTCGTCGCTGAAGCGGCGATCGATGCCGGTGCGCACGTCGTGAACGACGTGTCCGCGATGCGGATCGACCCCGCCATGGCGGACATCTGTGCCGCGCGCAGTGTGGGCGTCGTTATGATGCACTCGCGCGGTGGAGTGGAGGACATGGCGTCGCTCGCGCACGCGACCGACGACGGCGATCCTGTTGACGCGATGATGGCCGAGCTG
>JAYUTY010000072.1:0-6984 GCA_043754875.1 Gemmatimonadota bacterium | reverse complement strand
CAGCGAAGGGAACTCGCCGAGCGAGATGCTCGACGCGGACGTGCGACGCCGCGGTGTCATGGTGCGCTGGTGCGCTGCGCGGCGCGCACCGTGTTGTGCAGCAGCATCGCGATGGTCATCGGACCCACTCCGCCGGGCACCGGCGTGATGAGCGAGGCGACATCGCGCACGCCGTCGAAGTCCACGTCGCCGACGAGGCGCGTCCCGCTCCGCGTGCTCGGGTCCGTGATGCGGTTCATCCCGACGTCGATCACGACGGCACCTGGCTTCACCATGTCGGCGGTGATCATCCGCGCGCGGCCAGCGGCGACGATCAGGATGTCGGCACGCCGTGTGTGCGCCGCGAGATCGCGCGTGCGGCTGTGACAGATCGTGACCGTTGCGTCCGCATCGGCCCCCGGCTGCACCATCAGTGCGGCCATCGGCTTGCCGACGATCGTGCTCCGCCCCACGACGACGCATTCCGCGCCGCTCGTCTGTACACCGTGATGCACCAGCATGCGTTGGACCCCGGCTGGTGTGCACGGCACAAAGCCGTCACGATGTCCGATGAGCAGCTTGCCCACGTTCACGGGGTGAAAGCCGTCCACGTCCTTCTCGGGGAGGACGTGCCGGATCACGGTATCCGGATCGATCTGCCGAGGCAGCGGCATCTGCACGAGAATGCCGTGCACGGCGGGATCGGCGTTCAGCCGGTCGAGGAGGGCGAGCAGCTCCTCCTGCGACGTCTCGGCCGGCATGCGGATGGTGCCTCCGGAGATCCCGGCCTCGCGCGCGGCCTTTTCCTTGGCGCCAACGTAGACGGCACTCGCCGGATCGTCGCCGACGAGCACCACGGTGAGCCCTGGGAGGATGCCCGTCGCCGTGAGCGCCGCCGCCTCGACCGCGACTTCGGCGCGGATCTCGCGCGCGATCGCCGCGCCGTCGATGAGCCGTGCGCCCTGCTCCGTCGTCGTCGCGTTATCGGGCAAAGTCCACCGCCCGCGTCTCACCAATCAGCACGACCTTGATCTGTCCGGGATACTGGAGCTCGGCTTCGATGCGCCGCGCAATCTCCTCGGAGAGCGTCGTCATGCGCATGTCGTCCACGTCGTCCGGGATGACGACCACGCGGATCTCGCGCCCAGCCTGGATGGCAAAGACGCGCTCGACACCCTTGTAGCTCGACGCGATGCGCTCGAGCCCCTCGAGCCGCTTGACGTACGTCTCGAATGCCTCGCGCCGTGCGCCGGGTCGCGAGCCCGAGATGGAATCGGCAGCCTGGACGAGCACGCTCGCCTCGCTCTCGTGCGGCACGTCGTCGTGATGCGCGGCGATGCAATTCACGACGAGCGGGTTCTCCCCGTACTTCGTGGCCATCTCGACGCCGAGCTGCACGTGCGTTCCCTCGTGCTCGTGCGTCAGCACCTTGCCAACGTCATGCAGCAGCGCCCCACGCTTGGCCATCGCGACGTCGAGCCCGAGCTCCGCGGCCATGATCCCCGCGAGGTGCGCGACCTCCTGCGAGTGCTGGAGAATGTTCTGGCCATAACTCGTGCGCCACTTCATGCGCCCGATCAGCTTGATGAGCTCGGGATGCAGTCCGTGCACGCCGGTGTTGTACGCGGCCTGCTCGCCCGTCTCGATGATCGCGGCGTCCACTTCCTTCTTGGACTTGTTGACGACCTCCTCGATTCGGCCCGGATGGATGCGGCCATCCGAGACGAGCTTCTCGAGCGCGAGGCGGGCGACCTCGCGTCGGATCGGGTCGAAGCATGAAACGACGACCGTGTCGGGCGTGTCGTCGATGATGACGTCCACCCCGGTGGCGAGCTCGAACGCGCGGATGTTGCGCCCTTCGCGGCCGATGATGCGTCCCTTCATCTCGTCGTTCGGCAGGGAGACCGCCGAGACGGTGGTCTCCGCGGTCGTGTCGGCGGCGATGCGCTGGATCGCGAGTGCGACGATCTTCTTCGCCTCGCGCTCGGCATTGCGGCGCGCACTCTCGCGAATCTCGCGCAATGTGTTGGCCGCGTCGGCGTGGGCCTCTTCTTCAAGGCGCCGGATCAGCTCGTTCTTCGCGTCCTGCGCAGACATGCCGGCCATCGTCTCGAGGCGGCGGCGCTCCTCCTGGACGAGCTTGTCGAGCTCATCCTCGCGAGTCTGGAGCAGCTTCTCGCGCCGGCCGAAGTCACTCGCGCGGCGCGCGATGTCGCGGTCGCGCTGCTCCACGAGCTCGCTCTTGCGATCGAGGGCGCTTTCGCGCTCGCTGATGCGGCGCTCCTCCTGCTCCACGCCGCTGCGGCGTCCGCGCAGCTCGTGCTCGGCGAGCTCGCGCAGGCGCATCGCCTCCTCCTTGCCGGAGACGACGGCGCTCTTGCGCATCGTGTCGATCTCGCGCTCGGCTTCGGCGATCATGCGGGCCGACGTTTCCTCCGCCGTGGCCTTCGCGATGGCCTGACGTTCCAGCTCCGTCTGGCGTCCGATCCCGACGCCGGCGCGTCGTCCCACAATGAAAAAGGCCGGCGAGGCGACGAGGAATGCGCCCAGCGCGGCAATGATTGCCAGACTGTTCATACGCTGATCTATACTCCACCGCGGTGGGCGCGGAAGAAGGAGAACCACCGCCATCCGTGGAGCGCCACAGCGCAGTGCGCGTCTCGAGACCTCGCCGGCGTAGGGCGTGAGCTGGAGCGGGCTAACTGCAAAGGGCGCATCGACCTACGGGCAGCTTGGCGACGCTCCGAAGATACCCGTCAGCGGAGACCGCGGCAAGCACGGCACGCGGACCCCAGGCTGGCGCGCGCCTCCGCCGGTGTCTAGTCCTACAGTTGCACTTTAGTTCACCCGTGCTCGTCGCCGGTAGTGGGCATCTTAAGCGCCACTGGTGCCGCCGGCGCCAGCGCGACCAGCGCAGCACCTGGGCCGGGGCCGGCGGGCGGCCGAGGGCGAGGCGGGCGAGCACGTGCCGCACCTCGGGCACGGTCAGTGGGAGGAGCGCGAGGGGATGCACGGGTTGGGAGGGATCCCCTTTTTTCGTGGCGCCGCGCGGGCGCGGGCGACAGCGAGGAACGCGTGCGCAAAGAGCGCGAGGGTGATGTAGCGATACCAGCCCGCGTACTTTCGGACCTCGTACTCATCGAGCCCGACCTCCCGCTTCGCGGCCCCGAAGCCCTGCTCGATGGCCCACCGCATGCCGGCCACGCGGACCACCTCGGCGAGCGTCGCGCCTGCCGCGCCTCCGTGCTCCGCACCGCGAGGACGAACGGCTGCCCGCGCTGCTCGAGTAGCATGCGCAGCGGGCGGTCACTCCCGTACACCTCGTCCCCCGTGACCCACGCCGCGGGGATCCCCGCATCGAGGACGCGCGTCACCATGGCACGCGCGAGTGCGGGCTTCGTCTCGAACGTCACGTCGTCCGGGATCCCGGCGGCGCGGCAGCGGGGCCGGTCCGCGCACCACGTCTCGGGGAGATAGACTGCGCGGTCGATGAAGGCGTGGCCCCGGCGACTCGCGTAGGCGAGGAAGATCCCGACCTGACAGTTCTCGATGCGGCCCGCCGTGCCGGAGGATTGGCGCTGCACGCCGGCGGACTGGTCGCCTTTCTTGAGGAACCCGGTCTCGTCGACGATCAGCACCCCGCCCGGGTCGCCCGGGTGCACGCCCGGGTGCTCGCCCAGGTGCTCGCCCAGGTAGGCCCGGAGGTCGTCGCGCACCGCGTCCGCGTCCCAGCCCGCTGACGCGATCAGGCGCTGCATGCCGTATGGCGTGGCCTCGCCCGCCGCTACGGCGAGCTGCCACCCGTTGCGCCGCTCAGCCCCGGCGAGCACCGCCTGGAGATGAGCCCGTGCCCGCGCCCGTAGCCCGGGCGGGGTGAAGTGCGGGGCGAGCCGCGCGTGGAGCGCGTCGAGCTGGCGCGTCCAGCGCGCCACCGAGGCGGCCTGCAGCATCCCACACCTACACGGTCGAGGTCACCCGGCCGAACTGCAAGACAAGTGCAACTGCAGTACTAGGGAGGTGGAACGATTCAATCGCTATCGTCGATGCGCATTTTCGCACAGCGATGCACAACGGCGCGACGATCCATATTCTCGAACCATGCTTCCATTCTTCAATCTCTGGGTCGACTACCAATAGAGGCACCTCATGCGCGTTTCCCCACTGATCGGACTCGGCCCGTTCGCCGTCACTGCCATCCTTCTCGTCCCCGCAGCCGCACCGGCGCAGGGGACCCCGGCCGACTATGCTCGCGCCGAAGGCGTGCGCGATCGGTACAGAGGAGCGGTCATTGGAGCGGTCGACCAGAGTGGCTGGGTCGACTCCACACCACGCTTCTGGTACCGGCGATCGACCGCCGACGGAAGCGAGTTTGTCGTCGTCGATGCCCGCACACATCAGAAGCGCGTCGCGTTCGACCATGCGCGGCTCGCCGACGCGTTGAGCGAGGTCGTGCATCGCCCCATCAAGAAGGATTCACTGCCATTTCAGACCCTCACCTTTATGGACCACGAGCGTGCACTCGTCCTTCAGGTCGACACGCTGCGGCTCCGATGCACTCTGCCGGATTATCAATGCACGAATGCCGCGGCCCGCGACGGTGGGCGCGATGATCGCGGCGTCGGTGGCGCGCTCTACGGCGCCCTCCCCACTGACGACGGTGGCGTGCGGCGTTCCCCCGACAAGAGGTGGGAAGCGCTGATCCGAAATCATAATGTGTATGTACGGCCCGCCGGTGGCTCGCAGGGCACCATGCTGAGCTATGACGGAACGGACGCCGAGCCGTATGCGCTGCGCACCCTCGCCTGGTCCCCGGATTCCCGGAAGCTCGCGATCTTCAAGGTGCGATCCGGATATCGGCGCGAGGTCATTCTCGTGGAATCATCGCCTCCGGATCAAGTGCAGCCTCGGTACATCAAGCGCCTCTACAACAAGCCGGGCGACGTGCTGGATCAAGGACAAGCCGCGGTGTTCGACATCGCCACCAAGCGCCAGTCGATCGTTGACAATGCGCTCTATCCGAACGCGTACAATCTCACTCCACTCGTGTGGCGGCACGACAGCCGAACGGTGTCGTTCGAGTACAACCAGCGCGGTCACCAGCTCTATCGTCTGCTCGAGGTCGATGCAAGCACGGGCAAGGCGCGAGCGGTCATCGACGAGCAGTCTTCCACCTTCTTCGAATACTCGGCCAAGAAATACGCGTTCGATCTGGATGACGGACGAGAGATCATCTGGATGTCGGAGCGCGACGGGTGGAACCACCTCTACCTCTACGATGGCGTCGCTGGGCGGGTGAAGCACCAGATCACACGCGGCGAGTGGGTCGTTCGCGGCGTGAGTCGAGTGGACAGCGCGACGCGGCAGATTTGGTTCTCCGCCAGCGGCATGGAGCCGGGCGCAGACCCATACTTCGTACACTACTACCGCATCAACATCGATGGCACGGGCCTTACCAGGCTCACCGATGCCGATGCGATGCACTCGGTGATCTTCTCTCCGGACGTGCAGTATTACGTCGACACCTGGTCACGGATCGATCTGCCCCCGATCGCGCAGCTACGCCGCACGCGCGACAAGTCGCTGGTGATGGAGCTTGAAAAGGCGGATGCCAGCGCGCTCTACGCGACAGGCTGGAAGGCACCCGAGCTCTTCGTCTCCAAGTCCCGCGACGGGCGATGGGACATCTATGGTGAGATCATCCGGCCGAGCGACTTCGATCCTCGGCGAAAATACCCCGTGGTCGAGAACATCTACGCTGGTCCACACGGCAGCTTCGTGCCGAAGACGTTCAGCGCGCAGGCCGCCATGCAGGCGATCGCGGAGCTCGGATTCATCGTGGTGCAGATCGACGGCATGGGCACCTCAAATCGTTCCAAGGCATTTCACGACGTCGCCTTCAGGAATCTCCGTGATGCCGGCTTCCCCGATCGGATCATCTGGCACAAGGCCGTCGCGGCGAAGTACCCGTACTACGACGCTGGCCGAGTCGGCATCTACGGCACGTCAGCGGGCGGGCAGAGCGCACTGGCCGCACTGCTGTGGCACCCGGAGTTCTACACCGTTGCCGTGTCCGCCGCCGGATCGCACGACAACCGGATGGATAAGACATGGTGGAACGAGCAGTGGATGGGATGGCCGATCGGTCCGGAATACGCCGCCAATTCCAACGTCGACAACGCCCATCTGCTGCAGGGCAAATTGCTGCTCATCGTCGGTGAGATGGACCGCAACGTCGATCCCTCCACCACGCTCCAGGTGGCGAACGCCTTGATCCAGGCAAAGAAGCAGTTCGACCTGCTCGTCATCCCGGGCGCCGACCACACGAGTGGTGGAGAGTACGGGGATCGCAAGCGGTGGGATTTCTTCGTGCACAACCTGCTCGGCGTCGAGCCGCCGGATCGGAATGCCGTGACAGCCGGCCGCCGCGCGGTCCAGTGACCGTACCCGCCGCTTCGCCTTCACCATCGAATGCTCCCGCCCAAGTCGGCCGGGCTGGCTCGCCGGCCTGATGCCAGACTTTGCCGCCTCTCTCCTCCGCTCCTGCGGGAGTGGGTGGGGCCCACAAGCACCACTCAACCGCCGCCGGCGGCGGTGGGTGGGCGCGCAACGTGCGCGTTCCGGTAGACGATCCTGCCACGGCACCGGGCGCGGCCGGCGAATGCATTCGAGTCAACGTTGTGTCGCCCGGTTCGACCACGGGCAAGTTGCTCACCGCGAAGATGTCGCCGCTGCACACTGGCCGGGATCGCGCGATCATCACGGCGCGGCTGACGACGTGGTGATCAGCGACGTCGGCGCGAGATAGACGATCCGGCCCTCGAAGATCGTCAACTGGCACCGCATATCCTTGAGCTGCGCCGTCGGCACGGTGTATGGATCGCGATCCCACACGGCGAGATCGGCGTACTTGCCCGCCTCGATCGACCCGATCTTTTTCTCGAGAAAGAGCTGGCGTGCGGCCCAGATGGTCACCGCACGCAGGGCAGTGTGGACGTCGACCGATTC
>JAYUTY010000071.1:0-2347 GCA_043754875.1 Gemmatimonadota bacterium | reverse complement strand
GTTCGCGCGGCGGCTCGTCGAGTCGAGATTGGCCGCAAGACGTGTAATGCTCTCGCTCGACGTGCGGAAGTTCCTGAGCGTCGAATCGATCTTCGCCGAGTCCACCGCGCTCGCCGCGCGACGGAACGTGGCCATCGTGGTCGTCAGGTTCCGGTTCTGCTCCGCCGCGATCGAGGCGAGCTGCACCGACAGTTGCGCCGCCGCCGCCGAGAGCTGCTGCGCGTTCGCCATCGTCTTCCGCATGTCGCGAATCCCACCGCTGGCGACGAGCTCCGTATTGATCGTCCGGAGCATCAGGTTCGCCGTCTGCGCGATCGAGTCCACGCGGTCCTCGATCACCTGGATGTCCGTCGGGCTCGCGCCCACCGGCACCGTGTCGCCCGGCGCGAACGACACCGCGCTCGGCCCCGTCGGCGTCAGCGCGATCGACGCGTCACCGAAGATGCCGATCGGCTTCACGCTCGCGCGTGAGTTCTTCGGCACCTTGATGTCGTCGTTCACTCGCAGGAAGACGTCGAGATAGCCGTCGTCGCGCAGCTTCACGTTGCTCACCGCGCCAACGCTCACGCCGGCGAGCAGTACTGGCTGGCCCGGCTTGAGGTTCTGCCCCCACGCGAACTTGGTGTAGAGCGGATAGCCGGAGGAGAGGCCCCCGCGCACGAGCCAGAGCGTGCCCATGAGGGCGATCGCCACCGCCGCGCTGAGGAACACGCCCACGAGTACTTCGTCGCGCCGTTTCATGTCTGTAGGTAAGGGGCCAGGAGCGCCGCGGTCAACGTATCGAGGATCAGGATCGCCACCGACGTGATGACGACCGCCTTCGCCGTGGAGCGGCCGACGCCCTCGGCGCCAGCCTCCGTGACGAACCCTTCATAGGAGCAGACGAACGCGATCGCCGCGCCGAACAGCGTCGCCTTGAGCATCGAGTATATCACCTGAAAGGTCCCGAAGCCCAACCGGACGCCAGCGATGAAATCCTGCTTCGTCACCCCGGTCACGAACACCGACACCACATAGCCGCTGAACAATCCGGTCGCGTCCGCGAGGACGACGAGGCAGGGCAGCATCACGAGGCAGGCGAGCAGCCGCGGCACGATCAGGAACGCCAGCGGGTCGTAGGACAGCGTCTCCAGCGCGTCGATCTGCTCCGTCACGCGCATCGTCCCGATCTCCGCCGTCATCCGGGCACCCACGCGCCCGGTCAGGACGAGCCCCGTGAGTAGCGGACCGAGCTCCAGCACCTGCATCAGGCGCACCGAGAGGCCGATGATCGAGAGCTGGACGCCCGGAAAGAGCTGGTAGCGGACCTGGATCGCGATCACGCCGCCGATGAAGGCGGCGACGATGACCGTGAGGGGGATGGAGTCGACGCCGATCCGGCGCATCTGCCGGATCGTCTCGGGGACGAAGGTCGCGGGATCGCCGAGTGCCCGCACGATGTCGCGGAGGAAGTAGCCGCGCGCCCCGACCTGCGCGAAGAACGAGATGAAGGCGCGCGTGACCTTGCGGAAGAAGCGGATTCCCTGCTTCTGGACGACTGGAAAGGTTTCCGTTCCGCGGAGCTCTCCCGTCGGACGATCGAGCTCGCTCACGTACGAACTCTCGCCAGCAGGATCAGCCCCACCACCATGAATGCGGCGTTGGGGAGCCATGCGGCGATGTCGGGCGGGAGGAGGCCTCCCTTGCCAACGGCCTTCGTGAGCTGGATGAGCATGAGGAAGGTTATCGTGGTGGCGAGGCTGATGCCGATTCCGTAGGCCGTCCCGCCGCGCTGCGTGCTCGTGGCAAGCGGCGCGCCGAACAGCGCGATGATGAGGCAGGTCACCGGAATGGCGATCTTGAGCGCCCGCTCCACGCGGAGGAGATTCGCGTCGCCACCCGACCGCTCCAGCGAATGGATGAACCGCGACAGCTCGGCAAACCGCATCTCCTGCGGGTCTCGCGGCTTCGCCATGAGATCCGAGGGCTGCTCGGTCATGTGCCGATCACGCATCGAGCCGAAGCTCAGGTCCAACGACGGTGTCGAGTCGCGGATGACGTGCATCTCCCCCTGCTGGATCGTCCAGCCCCCCTTCTGGGCGTACTTCGCCCCGGCGGCCGAGATCAGAACGGTGGGGTAATCCACCCCGTTCCCCTTCCGTTCGATCTGCAGCTTGTCGAGCGTCCCGGACGTCACGTCCAGGTTCTGCGCCTTGTACACACGCCCGTACTCCGCCGCGTAGGCGAAGTTGGTGCGCTGGGTGCCCGAGCCGATCCTGCTCTCCCCGAGCAGGTCGTTGCGCCTCGCATCGGTGACCGGCACCAGCTCGGCCACCACGAGGTCGAGTCCCGTGGCCAGCAGCGCGCC
>JAYUTY010000070.1:0-2350 GCA_043754875.1 Gemmatimonadota bacterium | reverse complement strand
GCCTCGCCACGGAGGTGGGGCTGGATACCGGAGAGGCGCACGCGGTGCTCGCGGAGGGTCGGTATGCGGCGGAGGTGCGGGCAGATGAATCGACCGCGCGCGAGCTCGGGATCAGCGGTGTGCCGTTCTTCGTGATCGACCGGCGGTACGGCGTCTCGGGTGCGCAGCCAGCGGAGGCGCTGCTCGCCGCCATGCGCGAGGGCTACGAGGCCCGCTCTTCGGTTGCCGCCGGTGAGGAGGACGGCGCCAGCTAGAAGCGCGCGACCCAGAGCCGCAACGCAATCCCGTCCTGCACGAAGTCGCAGACTTCGCCTTCGAGCACGAAGCCGGTGCTGGCAAAGACGTCACACGCCAGCGCGTACGGGCCATCGTCCGGTAACTCGCCGACCAAGAGCCGCGCGCCACGATCACGTGCGACGTCGGCAGCAGCACATGCGAGCGGCGTCGCCGCGGCGATCGAACGCGCGAACAGCCAGTGCAGGCGCCATGTACCGCTCGCCCCGGCGACGGCGCCGATCACCGCGACGCCAGAAAAGCTTCCAGCGCTCGCGTGATCGGTCGAGGCTGGCAGTACGAGTCCGACGTGCTCGTCGTCGTCGCCGGTGAGAGCGGCATCCAGCACCTCGTGCGTGCGCGCCGCGTAGCGCGTCCCTCCGATGCAGGTGGACACGAGCGCGCGCGCCGCCGCGGCATCGTCGGGCCGCAGCGCACGCACTGCCGCCTGGCCCTCGCTCACGCGCCCGACAGGATCACGGGATCAGATGTGAATCGCGCGGCCCAGCACGGCGAGCGCCGCTTCCTTCGTGGCCTCGGAGAGCGTCGGATGCGCGTGCACCGTGACCGCGATGTCCTCCGACGAGCCACGATACTCGAAGGCGAGCACCACCTCGGAGATCAGCTCCGAGACATTGGGGCCGATCATGTGGACACCGAGCAGCTCGTCGGTGCTCGCGTCGGCGATGAACTTCACGAAGCCCGCCGTGTCGCCGGACGTCCGGGCACGACCATTCGCCGAGTACGGGAACTTGCCGACCTTGTACTCGCGGCCAGTCGCCTTGACCTCGTGCTCGGCGAGACCAACTGACGCGATCTCGGGCCATGTGTACACGACCGACGGGATCGAGTGATAGTGCATGTGCACCTTCTGCCCCGCGATGGTCTCGGCGGCGATCACACCCTCGTCCTCGGCCTTGTGCGCGAGCAGCTTGCCGCCGATGCAGTCGCCGATCGCGTAGACGTTGGGGAGATTGGTGCGGAGCTGGTCGTCGGCGATGATCTCACCCCGCTTGCCGACGGCGAGCCCGAGCGCCACGGCATCGATGCCGGTAAGCGATGGCTTCCGGCCGACCGACAGGAGCACGTAGTCCGCCTCGAGTGTCGTGGTGGCTCCATTCTGCTCGACGTCCACGAACACGGTGCTGCCTTCACGCCGTGCACCGACGACCTTGGTGGAGGTGCGAAGCTCGAGCCCCTGCTTCTTGAAGATCTTCTCCGCCTCCTTGACCACGTCGGCGTCCATGCCGGGCATGATCGTCGGGGCGAGCTCGACGACCGTGACCTTCGCGCCAAGACGGCGCCAGACGCTCCCGAGCTCGAGGCCGATGACGCCGCCGCCGATGACGACGAGATGCTTCGGCACCTCGGGGATGCGAAGCGCGCCGACGTTGGAGAGGACGCGCTCCTCGTCGAACTTGAGGAAGGGCAGCTCGATCGGCACGGAGCCCGTAGCGATGATGACGTTCTTCGCCTGATAGATCGTGGTCGTGCCATCGGCGCCCGCGACCTCGACGACGTTTCCGGCGCGCAGCGTGCCGCGTCCCTTGGCCCAGGTGATCTTGTTCTTCCGGAAGAGGAACTCGATCCCCTTGGTGTTCTGCCCGACGACGTCGTCCTTGCGCTTGTGCATCGTCGCGACGTCGATCGTCACCTCACCCGTGGCGATGCCGTGTTCAGAGGCGTGGCTCCGCATGAACTCGAAGTGCTCGCTCGAGTTGAGCAGCGCTTTGCTCGGGATGCAGCCGACGTTGACGCAGGTGCCGCCGAGCGTCTTGTCCATCTCGACGCAGACGGTGTTGTAGCCGAGCTGTGCGGCGCGGATGGCGGCGACGTAACCGCCGGGTCCGCCGCCGAGGATGAGGACGTCAGCGGGAATGTTCGTATCAGCCATTGATTGGTCCGTGCGGTGGAGGCGTGTCGAAAGATAACGCCGGCCGCTCCGGACGAGCGCTGCTGCGCTACGGAAATCTCAGGTCGGCCCACTTGGGCAGGCCGATGTACGAACCCCAGATCGCTCCGGCGATTGCCGGGAGCACGGGGGCGTAGCACTCGTTGCCGGTGCCGTGGCAGAGCG
>JAYUTY010000069.1:0-2352 GCA_043754875.1 Gemmatimonadota bacterium | reverse complement strand
TGTCGCGGCCGGCGGTCGCGTCGTTGCGGCCACACGCCAGGGCGAAGATCGCGAGCGCGATGGCGAATCGCATCCGGAACGGAGGAGCGAGAATGGCGGGAGCGGTGACGAGCACGTATTCGGGGGTGTTCGGGGAGAGGCCCCGTGAGGGCAAGGCGCGAGCCATTCACGAAGCTGGGGGCGGCGCTGTAGCTTATGAGACGCTCCCTCACCCACCGCGCGGACGCTTGCGATGTCGCAGATCGGACCAGAGCAGAGGGCCGGCGTTCCGGCCAGTGTCGAGGAGGCGCTGCGCTCGATGCCGATCGGCTTCGTCGCGCTGGACGACGAGTGGGCGATCACGTTCGCCAACGACGCTGCTTCGTCGCTACTGCAGCTTCCGGACGTGGCGCTGCTCGGACGTGCGCTGTGGGACGTGATGCCCGACGTCTCCGGCTCCGAGATCGAGCGCTGCATCCGTGGGCGCGCCGCGAGCCAGCGGCACCGGAGGGCGGAGGCGCACCTGCCATTCCTGGACATCTCGCTCGAGGTCACCGTCGTTCCGGCCACGAGGGGGCTCGGCGTCTACTTGCGGGACGTCACGCCGCTGCGATCACGGCGGGAAGAGCGCGGTGCGCCCGGTGCCGACGACACCCCGCCGACGCCGCGAGAGAGCGAGGATCGCTTCCGCGACGCATTCGACCAGTCGCTGACCGGGATGACACTCGCATCGCTGGATGGACGCCTGCTCCGCGTGAACGCGACCTTCTGCTCGATGCTCGGCTACACGGCAGACGAGCTCACCGGAATGAACTTCCAGTCGCTGACGCACGCGGACGACCTCGTGGAGAACATCCGGCTGGAGCGGGACCTCCTCGAGAGCAGGATTCCCGGGTATCGGATCGAGAAGCGGTTCCGCCACAAGGACGGCAGCCTCGTCTGGGTGGCGGTGAACGTCGGCCTGGCGCGGGACGAGCGCGGCCGGCCGCTGCACACGGTTGCGCACATGTACGACATCACGGAGCGCAAGCGCGCCGAGCAGGCGCTCCGGGCAAGCGAGCAGCGGTACCGCGGCCTCGTGGAGACGACGCACGAGGGCGTCTGGTCCATGAACGCGGTCGGCACGACCACGTATGTCAATCCGCGCATGGCCTCGATGCTCGGATACGAGCCGCACGAGATGATCGGGCGCTCCTACTTCGACTTCCTGGACGACGAGACGGCGGTCGAGGCGCGCACAGGCTGGGCGCGACGACGGCGCGGCATCCCCGACGTGTACGAGCGGCAGTTCGTGAAGAATGATGGTTTGCCGCTCTCCACGCTGGAGTCGGCGAGCCCGTTGATGGACGACGAGGGCGAGTTCATCGGCGCCCTCGCCATGGTCACCGACATCACGCAGCGCGAGCTGCTGGAGCAGCAGCTGCGCCAGGCGCAGAAGATGGAGGCGATCGGGCAGCTCGCGGGCGGCGTCGCCCACGACTTCAACAATCTGCTGACCGCGATCCTCGGCAACCTGGAGCTCGCACGGCTCACGCTTCCGAACGACTCCGACGCCGCCGTGGATCTGGATGAGGCGTCCCGCGCCGCGCGTCTCGCCGCCGACCTCACCAAGCAGCTGCTCGCCTTCAGCCGCCAGCAAGTGCTCCGGCCGCGCACCATTGATATGAACGGGGTGCTCACCGACGCGCTCAGCCTCCTCGGCCGCACGATCGGGGACCATGTGCGCCTCGAGACGGCGCTGTGGCCAGCGCCCTGCTCCGTCCTGGTGGACCCTGCCCATCTGCAGTCGGTCATCATGAATCTCGCCGTGAACGCGCGCGACGCCATGCCCGAAGGGGGCACGATCACCTTCGCGACGCAGCTTACGCGTCGTGCGGCGCCCGAGACGACCGACCGGCTCGTGCGCGGCACGCCGACGGACTTCGCGATGCTCGTCGTGCGCGACACGGGATTGGGAATGTCCGACGAGGTGCGCGCCCACATCTTCGAGCCGTTCTTCACGACGAAGGAGGTTGGCAAGGGCACCGGGCTGGGGCTCGCGAGCGTGTACGGCACCGTGCAGCAGAGCGGCGGCTTCGTGGAGGTGACGAGCGAGCAGGGGGCCGGCAGCGAGTTTCGCGTGTACCTGCCGTGCGCGCCTCGGGAGCTCAGCGGCGGGAGATCGCCGGCGGCTATGCTGGCGACGCCGCCGGCCCAGATCGGCGAGACTGTGCTGATCGTCGAGGACGAAGCATCCGTGCGTGCGCTGGCGCACCGCGTGCTCGTGCGCGCCGGCTACGAGGTGCTCGAGGCCCGGGACGGCGCGGAAGGGCTGACGGTGGCGCGCCAGCACGGTCGCGCGCTGCACGCCGTGGTGACGGACGTCATGATGCC
>JAYUTY010000068.1:0-7039 GCA_043754875.1 Gemmatimonadota bacterium | reverse complement strand
GCTCGCGCTTGGGCGAGTTGCCGGCGCCACTGACGCCGCTGGCCGAGTTGGCGACGATGGTGGCGTCGGGCGCGACGAGGCCGGCCTGGACCAGCGGCGCAAGGGCGAGCAGGATGGACGTGGGATAGCACCCCGGATTTGCCACGACGGCAGCGGCACGCACGGCGGCGCGTGTCGTCTCGCCCAGCTCGGGCATACCATAGACTGCCCCAGCGCCGTCGTTGCCGTTGCCCGGGCGCAGATCGCTGGAGAGGTCCACCACCCGGGCGCCGGCTGCGCGCGCGCGCTCCACCCAGGGCAGCGACGTTCCATGGGGCAGGGCGCTGAAGACGATCGCCGCGTCGCCGAGAGGCGCGTCGTCGGAGGCAATGAAGGTGACGTCCGCGCGGCCACAGCGCACACGCTGGCCGCGCTGCTCGTTCGCGGTCGCAAACGCGAGCGTGAAGCGTGGATGCTGGGCAATCAGCCCGCACAGCTCGCGGCCGGCATAGCCGCTGGCACCAAGGACGCCCACAGGGGTTGAATTCACGCTATAATGCATAATCATGCATTCGGCACCAGTCAATGGATGCTTGCCGTGATGGTTACTGATCTAGTAGCGTGGTGATAGACTGCGCCAACCTTTGGAGGGTGGATGACCAAGAAGCGCGCGCGGCAATCGGCGATCGTCGATCTGGTGACGACCAATGTGGTCGGGAGCCAGGAGGAGCTGCGCCTGCTCCTTGTCGAGCGCGGCATGGACGTCACGCAGGCGACGCTCTCCCGGGATTTGCGCGACCTGGGATTGGCACGCGTGGCTGATGAGGACGGCGTACGGTACGTGGTCCGCGAGTCCTTGTCCTCCGACGGGGATAAGCCGTTGCTAGCCAACCTCTTGCCCCAGCTGTTTGCCCGCATCGATGGTGTTGGCGAGCTGATCGTGCTGCATACGGTGGCAAGTGGAGCGCAGCCGATCGCCGAGGCCATTGATCAGGAGGACTTCGCGGAGGTGCTTGGCACCATTGCCGGGGACGATACGATCCTCATCGTCACGCGCTCGGTGGCCGCGCGCGCGGTGCTCACCGCTCGCCTGCTCGAGCTGGCCGACACGGGCTGAGCCGCGCGATGGCGGACTGGTGCGGGAGTGCGCGGTGGAGGTCGCAGCGACGGGGTTGACCTGGACGGTATTTCTGTGTAAATATGCATGAGTTGTGCATAATCATTACTCAGGAGCGCGTCCATGCCTCGTACCATCGTCCTCGCCTATTCGGGCGGCCTCGATACCTCCATCATCGTTCCCTGGCTGCGCGAGCACTACGACGCGCGCGTCATCTGCGTGGCAGCGGACATCGGCCAGGGCGCTGAGGAGCTGCGCGGGGTGCGTGCGAAGGCGCTCGCCTCGGGCGCGGAAGAGTGCTACGTGGAAGATCTGCGCGAGGAGTACATCCGCGACTTCATCTTCCCGACGCTCCGCGCCGGCGCCGTCTACAATCGCAAGTACCTCCTCGGTACCGCCACGGCCCGCCCGCTGATCGCCAAGCGGCAGGTCGAGATTGCGCGTATGGTCGGCGCCGACGCGCTCGCGCACGGCTGCACGGGCAAGGGCAACGATCAGGTTCGCTTCGAGATGACGTTCGCCACGCTGGCGCCGGATCTTCCCGTCATCGCGCCCTGGCGCGAGTGGGACATCCGCAGCCGCGAGGATGCGATCGACTACGCGATGGCCAAGGGAATCCCGATCGCCGCGACCAAGGAGAAGATCTACTCGCGCGACGCGAATCTCTGGCACCTCTCGCACGAAGGCGGCATTCTCGAGGATCCCAACGCCGCCCCGCCGGACGACCTGTTCATGCTCACCACGAATCCCGCCCAAGCGCCCGACGCGCCGCAGGACGTCGTGATCGGCTTCGAGCAGGGCACCCCCGTTTCGGTCAACGGCCAGCTGCTCGGCCCGGTCGAGCTGGTCGCCGCGCTCAACGCCATCGGTGGTGCGCATGGCGTCGGCCGGATCGACCTGGTCGAGGACCGCATGGTCGGCATGAAGTCGCGCGGCGTCTACGAGACCCCCGGCGGCACGCTGCTGTACGCGGCGCACTCGGAGCTCGAGCAGCTCGTGCTCGACCGCAAGACGCTGTCGGCCAAGGACGTCATCGCGCCGCGCTACGCTGATCTCGTCTACGAGGGACGCTGGTGGACGACCGAGCGCGAGGCCTATGACGCGTTCGTGAACGTGACGCAGCAGCGCATCACGGGCTCCGTCACGCTCCGGCTGTACAAGGGGAGCATGCAGGTGGTCGGGCGTCAGAGCGAGAACGCGCTGTACGACGAGCGCTTCGTCACCTTCGGTGAGGACGACGTCTATCAGCAGAGCGACGCGGCCGGCTTCATCCGCCTCTTCGCCCTTCCGGCTCGCGTTCGCGCCATCAAGGATCAGGAGCTCGCTTCAGCGAAGGCTGCTGCGAAGGCCGCTGAGAGTGGGGCCGCAGGCAGTGCGGTGAGCGGTGCCGCCGAGCCGGCGGAGGAGCTCGTCGAGGTCTGATGACCGACATCGTCGCGGACGCGCCGAAGAAGACGCACAAGCTGTGGGGCGGGCGCTTCGGTGCTGGCCCCACAGCCGCCTTCGACGCCCTCAATCATTCCATCGGAATCGACTTCCGCCTCTGGCCGTACGACATCCGCCTCTCCAAGGCGTGGGCCGTGGCGCTCTGGGGAGCGAACGTCCTCACGCTCGAGGAGAGCAAGACGCTGGAGCAGGGGCTCGACGCCGTGGCGGCTCGGCTCGAGGCGGGCGAGCAGCCGACGCCCTCCGACGAAGATGTACACACGCTGATCGATCGGCTGCTTCACGACGCAGTGGGTGACGTGGCGTCCAAGCTGCACACCGGGCGCTCTCGCAACGACCAGGTCGCGACCGCGACGCGGCTCTGGACGATGGATGCGACGCAGCGGCTCGACTATTCCGTGCGCATGCTGCAGCAGGCGATGCTCGAGCAGGCGGCGACGATCGAGACGGCGCTCATGCCGTCGTACACGCATCTGCAGCGCGCCATCCCGGTGGCGGGTGCGCACTGGATGCTCTCGCACTTCTGGCCACTCGAGCGAGACCGCGCGCGACTCAAGGCCGCGCATCACTCGGCCGCGGTGCTCCCGCTGGGCTCCGGCGCAGTGGCCGGATGCGCATATCCCATCTCCCGCGTGCTCCTGCAGGGCACACTCGGCTTCGACGCGTTGTCGCCGAACTCGATCGACGCGGTGAGCGATCGTGACTTCGTGGCCGAGGTGCTGTTCGCCGCGACCATGATCGCGACGCATCTGTCCCGCTTCGCCGAAGACCTGATCATCTACGGATCGAGCGAGTTCGGTTTCGTGCAGTTCGGCGAGGGCTACACGAGTGGCTCGAGCATGATGCCGCAGAAGCGCAATCCGGACGCGCTCGAGCTGGCTCGCGGATCGGCGGCACGCATGCTGGGCAATCTCATGACGCTGCTGGCCACGCTGAAGGGGCTTCCATCGAGCTACAACAAGGATCTCCAGGACGACAAGCGCGTCCTCTTCGACGCCACCGACACGCTGCTGCTCGTGCTCCCTGCCGTGGCCGGCGCGCTGGCGGAATGCTCGTTCCGCACCGAGCGCATGTCGGGCGCGCTGTCGAGCACGATGATGGCAACCGACCTGGCAGACTATCTCGTCCGCAAGGGAGCGACGTTCCGCGAGGCGCACGGCGCCGTGGGATCGCTCGTTCGCGAGAGTGAGACGAGCGGCGTGGAACTGCACGCGCTCCCCTTCGCGTCGTTCACCGCGGCGCATACGCGGTTCGAGCGTGACGTGTTCGACGCTCTCAGTCCGGCACGGTCGGTCGAGCAGCGCGAGGTGGAAGGCGGCACGGGGCCAGCCGCGGTGCGCGCGCAGCTCGAAGCGGCGCGCACCGCCTTGCTGCCACCACCGACTCCGCGGTCGTCGAACGCGACCATCTGAGCTGTGGCCGAGGCGGCGCTATGGCGCCGCCTCGGTTGCATCGCCTGCGGTCGTGTGCGCGTCGGCAGGCGCGTCGGCAGGCGAGCCCGACGCGGATGCCTCCGCCGCGGGTGCGGCTGACGGCTCACGCACGATGTACGGTCCGCGCGCCGGAACATCCGTTCGCACTTCGGCGCCGAGTTGGCAGTAGACCTCCCGCATCCGCATGTCTTCTGCAGCATACCCCGGTCGAGCAGACGCGAACGGGGCGCCGAGCAGTTGGAAATCGTGGATGTCCGTCGTGAGGTCGTTGCGCCATCCGCCCCGAGGATCCGAACGGCTGTAGCCTGCCAGCAGCCAGCCGCTCAACATCTCGTGTCCCGCGCTGTTGATGCCGAAGCGGTGCGGCTCCACGACGCGGATCAGATCGGCATACTGGACCTACTGAACCATGACCATGACCAGCGAGCGGCGCGCGATCGCCTGACAGAGCTGAGCACGGAGTATGGAAGTCTCCATCGCGTCTCCCGGTTGAGTGCCGGGCTCCACTGCGCGAAAAACAGACCTGCGCGGCGCACGACGACGGCCGGGTACCGCCCGGACGGTACCTCGACCGTGTCGCGCCGGTAGCCCGTTGAACAACCGGGCTCCGATCGTGCCTGAACTTCTGTGTCGCGATGGATAGCGCCCATCGCGAGTCTGCTGCAATTCTCCCGCGAATCTCCCGCATGTGCCGCCGCGATGCAAGCATCGCGGTTCGGTTCGTGTCTAGCCGTGCGTCGTGAAGACGCGCGTAGCACCCGTGGAGCCGAAGGCCATCACGTCGTAGCGATCGGCGCGTCCTCCCATCTCCATGCCCGGCGAGCCGGACGGCATGTCTGGCACCGCGAGTCCGACGATGCCGGCAGGTCGGGTCGCGAGGAGGCGCCGGATGTCGGCCGACGGAACGTGCCCTTCGATCACGTACTTCCCGATCACCGCCGTGTGACATGAGCGCAGCGCAGCGGGAACGCCCAGGCTGTCCTTCAGCGCGGTCACGTCTGCGCGGTCGTGCACGTCGGGAGCGAAGCCGTTTGCACGGAGATGCGCCACCCACTTCGTGCAGCATCCACACGAGGGGTCCTTATACACGGTCAGCTTCGTGAGCGTCGGACCAGCCGCCTCGGCGAGTGTGGACATCGTCGTGCTGGTCACCACCGCAGCGGCGAGCGCGCGCGCGACGCCGGTTAGCCAGCTTCGGCGTGTGACTGCAGTGGACTGCGGCTCGCTTCCGACGTCATTCGCTTCGTGCATCGCGCTCACCTCGTCTTCGTGATGTCTGCGCTCATAGACTTCGTATACTCTTGAATACTAGCGGTCCTGCCCCAAGCCGTCGATGCCGACTGGAGTGTTCCGTCCCTGCCGACGAAGGCTGAGCTTCTTCTTCGCATAGAGCTCGGCATCCGCTCGGTCCATCGCGTCGCGCAATGAGAGCGTCGGATCGAGCGTCGTCTTGCCCACGCTTGCCGTGACGGTGAATGGCTGCGCGTCTGGCGCGAGCGCGGCGATCGCCCGGTCGAGTCGCGTCTCGAGCTGCTCGGCTTCGGCCGCACCGCCATCGGTCATGAGCGCGACGAACTCGTCGCCGCTCCAGCGCGCGATGATGTCGGTCTCGCGGAGCGTCTGCTTGAGTGCCGTCGCCACCTGGCGAATTGCCGCGTCGCCAGCGGCGTGTCCGTACTGGTCGTTGATGGCCTTGAGATCGTCGAGGTCGGCGAACAGGAGCACGGGAGTCAGCTTGTTCCGTCGCGCGCGCGCGAGCTCCTGTTCGGCGAACAGCGCGAAGCCACGCCGATTCTGCAGGCCCGTGAGCTCGTCCACCAGTGCGAGTGCGTGCAGGTCGCGCTCATACCGGAGTTGGGAGGTGATGTCGCGGACGAGAACGACGACGGCCGGTCGATCGTGGTAGAGACAGGGACTCGTCGTCACCTCCACATCCACCGCGTGCCCCTCGGCGCTGAGCATGCGCGCCCTGGCGCGCGCGACAGGCTCGGCGGTCGTCTCCCCGCTGCTCGCGACCGGCGTCAGCGCAGCGCGCGAGGAAGCGTCGATGAAGTCCGTGATGGTGCGCCCCACGAGAGCCTTCTCGTTCGCGACGCCGAGCAGCCGCGCTGCAGCAGGGTTCGTGAAGAGGATCGCGCCCCCCGAGTGCACGATCACGGCATCCGGCGAGAGGGCGAGCAGCTGGCGGTATCGCGCCTCGGTCTCGGCGAGCGCTGCCAGTTGGCGACGCGCGACGAAGCGGGCGCTGAGGATCGCGAGCGCGATTGCCGCCACCACACCGATCACGGCCCAGAGCGCCCACGCGGGTAGCAGGTCGGGCCGCGACGAGACCTGCACGTCTCCCGCGTCACGGGGGATGAGCTGCCAGACGATCGGATCGTCGGCATTGTCCTGGTACGAGGTCACGATTCCCGTGACGGTCACGCTGTCTTCGGCCTTGACGCCCGACAGGTCGATCAGCGCGCCGTGATTCGCCGGAACCCAGACCGTGAGCATTCCATGCTCGGACGGCGGCGCATCACGGAGCCGCAGGTACTGCCCGCCTTCACTGCGGCCGAACGCGGCGACTCGACCACGCACACTGACCAGCTCACCGGAATATCGCGCAATGGCGACAGGATTCACGGCGGCTTGGTGAGGCAGCACCACGCGCGGCGGGGCGCTCACCACGCTCAGCGTCGTGATGACCAGCTCGGTGTTGCCACGGTAGCTCTTGATCGTTCCCGTGGCCTTGACGCTGTCCCCCTCGTGAACCACGGGCGAGAGCGTGCGGGAGAACAGGCGGATGCCGCCGCTCGAATCCTGGATCGCGACGTCAAAACTCCCCGACTGCAGCTTGCCCGCGCTCACCGACGCGCGGCCGGCGATCGTGACGACAGAGTCTCCGTTGCGATGTGCGATGGCATCCGCGATCGCACGAGTGGGGATGGAATCCAAGAGCGCCGCGGACGTCGACGCTCCAGTCGTCTGCGCCGTGACGGCGGGGGCGATGGACGCGCTGAGCAGAAGCAGAAGAATCGAGGTCCGACCGAGCATGAGACAGCAACGGGTGGAGGATGTGTGC
>JAYUTY010000067.1:0-2362 GCA_043754875.1 Gemmatimonadota bacterium | reverse complement strand
CGGCGCCGGATTGCCTAGTCGGGAGATCCCGTCCAATGCCGACGGCTCGAGCTAGCGATCTATTCCGGCGTCGAGCGCTCCGCTGGCTCGATCACTCCATCCATCATGGGATCGGTCATCGGTGTACTGACTGGTGCGTTCGCCGGGCGCGGAGTGCGATTTACCACGTAGATACCCGCCAGTACAAAGCCACCACCGAGTAACTGCAGCGGCACAAGCCGTTCTCCGAGCAGCGGTACGGCGAGCAGCGCCGTGATGGGCGCCTGTCCGAGGAGGGCGATCGACGTCACCGAGACGGGAAGCCGGCCGAGCGCATAGGCGACCGAGAGATGCCCGACTACCTGCGTGACGAGGGCCAGTCCGAGGAGCGCCCACCAGCTGTGGGCCGGGTACCCCCAGAGCGGTGTGCCGAGGGCGAGGCAGATCACCAGCAGGGTGAGCGAGGCGGTGACGCCCGAGATCGCGCTGAAGGTGAGAGCGTCGATCTCGAGCCGGCTGCGTCGCACGTAGAGGAGGTAGCCGGCGTAGCAGGCCGCCCCGCCCACGGCCATCGCGTCGCCGAGCCCGAGCCGCGGGTGGCGCACGAGATCCATGCCCACGATGGCGACCATCCCGATGAAGCTGAGCGCAAACCCGGCCCAGAAGCGGCGCGTGGGCCGGTCGCGATAGAGGAGCCACGCGCCCAGCGCGACGAAGATCGGCGCATTGGTGCCGAGCAGCGTGGCGTTGGCGGCCGAGCTCACCATGACCGCCGTGTTGAAGAGCGCCAGGTCGGTCGCGAAGAAGGCGCCGGCGATGACGGCCGCGAGCACCGCCTGCCGACTGGCGCCTCGCCGCTGACTCCCAGTGCGCCGGCCGACGAGCGCCCACGGCACGAAGACGAGCTGCGCGAGCGTCATGCGCCAGAAGGCCGACGTCCACCCCGGCACGCCCGACCAGCGGACGAAAAGTGCCGACCAGCCGATGGCGAACACGCCCGCCGCGAGAACCAGGAACGCTCGGCGGCGCTCAGTCGCGAACTCGGTCACGATGCTCGGCTGCCCTCCTCGATCGCATGCGCCCACAGCGCGCGCTCGACCAACGCCGGCGTCCACTCGCGTCCGAGCTGCTCGGCGCGCTCGCGCAGGGCAGTGGCGTAGCGGGCGTAGTAGCCGAGCGTCCACGCTACTTTGCCGAGCGCGGGCACCTGCTGCCCGACCAGCTCGTCGAAGAAGGGATAGTGATGTGGCGCGCCGGCGGCAGCGACGGCCGATGCTGTCGCGGGTCCGACACCGGCGAGTGTTGCCAGCGTCACGATCGGCTTCGTGGGATGCGGGGCGGTGGCGAACGCGGTCGTGCTCGTCTCGATCACCTGCTCGGGCGCGTTGCCGCGCACCAGCACGAGGTTCGGCGCCCGCCAGACGCCGCGCGCCATCTTCCACTCGGTGATCCGGACGAGCTCCGCGTGGGTCACGTGTATGCTCTGGCGTGCCGCGATCGCCACCGGGAGCTCGTCGTGGTACCAGCGATCGAGCTCGGGCAGCCTGGACACCGCAAGCGCCGCGATCGCGTCGTCGTACCGCTCGAGCGAGCGGCGCCACGCGGCGGGCGACTCGACCGTCCAGAGATCAGCGCTGGGACTGGCATGCGACACGGCGGGCGCTGCTCCGGAAGGAGGTTGACGAGAGGTGTCGATGGCGAGCTGAACGCGATGACGACCGGAATGATAATCCTGGTCGCGTCGCACATCTCTTGCTTCGCGACGGACATTTCAAACAGTCATCACGCGACCACGCGAGGACGAGAGAGATGATACGGACGATTGCAGTGCGAAGGCTCGGGCTTGCCATTGCCGGCATGCTGCTGGCGAGCGGATGCACGGTGAGCGAGGGCGGCAGCACGAAGACGACGGACACCGTCGTGACGGCTGCGGGCGCGGCGCCGGCAGTTGCGGCAGGCGGGTCGGCAACGCAACCTGCGCCCACGTCCGCGATGCCGGCGGACAGCGGGATGACTTCTGCGGGTGGCGCGGCGGGCACCCAGCCGGGCACGGCCCCGGGGACTGCGCCCGCAGCCGGGTCGACGTCACCGGCACCGAAGCCACTCTCGCCATTGCGGCTCGAGGTCGATCTCACGGCGCGCAAGGCCAGCCTCTTCGAAGGCGACAAGCTGCTCGAGACGCACCGTGTCGCCGTCGGCTCGCCGAAGTGGCCGACGCAGACCGGCGAGTGGAACGTCGTGCAGGTGGTGTTCAACCCCGAGTGGATCCCGCCCGATGAATCGTGGGCCGAACAGCGCGAGCCCAAGAAGCCCGGCGCGCCGGACAATCCGCTCGGCCGCGCGCAGCTCGTCTACGATCCGCCGCGCACGATCCACGGCACCA
>JAYUTY010000066.1:0-19777 GCA_043754875.1 Gemmatimonadota bacterium | reverse complement strand
TCGCGCCGCGCCTCCTCTCCCAGGAGCGCGGCGCGACCGCGTTGGGCGAGGCGGTGGCGGGGCTCGACGTCACCACGCGCGTGCTCGTGATCGGGGCGCATCCCGACGACGAGGACACGCAGCTGATCACCTGGCTGGCGCGCGGACGACAGGTGGAGACCGCGTACCTCTCGCTCACGCGCGGCGACGGCGGGCAGAATCTGATCGGCAACGAGCTCGGTCCCGTGCTCGGGATGATCCGCACGGAGGAGCTGCTCGCGGCGCGCCGGCTGGACGGCGGCCGACAGTTCTTCACGCGCGCCTACGACTTCGGCTTCAGCAAGACGGCGGAGGAGACGTACCAGCACTGGCCCAAGGACTCGATTCTGCGAGACGTGGTGACGGTGGTGCGGTCGTTCCGGCCACAGATCATCGTGGCGGTGTTCTCGGGCACGCCGCGCGACGGTCATGGTCATCATCAGGTGTCGGCGATTCTCGCGCGCGAGGCGTTCGACGCGGCAATGGACACGGTCGCGTGGCCGCGCGCGCGCACGAACGGGCTCGGAGCCTGGCGCCCGCTCAAGTTCTACCGTGCCTCGCGCTTCGCGCCGGCCGAGGCGACGCTGCGCTTCAATGTCGGTGAGCTGAGCGCGCTGCGTGGGCAGAGCTACGCTGAACTGGCGTCGCAGAGCCGGTCGCAGCATCTGTCGCAGGGCTTCGGTGGGCTGCAGCGGCGCGGCGCGTCAACCGACTACCTCAAGCTGGAGGAGTCGCGCGTGGGGCCGGTGGGTGCCGCAGCCTCGGAGCGTTCGCCGCTCGATGGGATCGCGCCGGCGTGGGGGCGGTTCGCCGCGCTCGACATCAGCGCGGAGGCGCGCGCTGCGCTGGACTCGCTGCCGACGGCCGTGTCGGCCGTGCGCGCGGTGACCAACCTCGCCGCGCCCGCACCGATGGTGGCGCCGCTGGCGAGGACAGTGCGGCTGATCCAGGCGGCGCGCGAGGGGCTGCGGTGCGAGGGTCGGCCGGCGACGGGTGACGCGATCCGGTGTGCACCGGCGTACGGTGACCTCGTGCTCGCGCTGGAGACCGCGCGCCGCCGCGGCACGACGGCGCTCCTCTCCGCAGCCGGCGTGACTGTGGAAGCGACGGCGCCGCGCGCGCTCGTCGCGGTGGGCGACACGCTGCCGGTGACGGTGACGGCGTACAATCAGGGCGGCAGCACGATCCAGCTCACCGGAGCCGTGGCGATGATGCGCGCCTCTGGCGGCGCGAGCGGCACCGGACCGGGTGACGTGCCGCCAGACTCCGCCGCGAGCGTGACGTTGCGGCTCGCGCCGCGCGCCGCGATCATGCCGTGGTGGTTGACCGTGGGCCGGCGCGGCGACGTCTTCGCGCTGCCGGAGGGGAATGGATTGATCGGCGCGAGCGAGGAGCGGATTCGCGACGCCGAAGCGCAGGCGCTGCTGACGATCGCGGGCACGCGGGTGACGGCGGACGTGGGCGAGATCGTGCAACGCGTCGGCGATCCGGCGCGTGGCGAGGTGCGACGTCCCGTGACAGCCGTGCCGGCGATCAGCGTGCTGTTCGACGACGAGGTCGAGTACGCGCGCGCCGGGGTGCCGTTGGAGCGCACCTTCACCGTGCACGTGCGCTCGAGTGCGTCGGGTCAGCGTGGCGTGACGGCCACGTTGCAGCTTCCCTCGGGGCTCACCGCTGACAGCAGCGTGCGCCGCGCCGCGATCGCTCCGTTCGGCGAGACGGCAATCGTGTTTCGCGTACGTGGCGCGCTGCCGGCGGGGCGACACCAGGTCAGCGCCACGGTCGCCAGCAATGGTGAGACGTACTCGGCCGGATGGGTGCCCGTGGACTACGCGCACATCCGTCCGCTGCGCTTCTACCGCGCGGCGATCGTCCAGGTGGAGGCGGTGCAGGCCACACTGCCGCCTCGTCGCCAGATCGCATACATCCAGGGCGTCGGCGACAACGTGGCGCCGATGCTCTCGCAGCTCGGGCTCGCCGTCACGATCGTGTTGCCGGAGTCGCTGGCGACGGCCGACCTGTCACGCTTCGGTGCGATCGTCGTGGGGCCGCGCGCCTTTGCCGCGAGCCCGGCGCTCGCCGCGAACGCACCGAGGCTGCAGGCGTTCGCGCGCGCGGGAGGCACGGTGGTGCTGCAGTACGGGCAGCAGGAAATGCAGACGCCCGGGCTGCTGCCGTACCCCGTGACGCTCTCGCGGACGGCGGAGCGCGTGACGATCGAGACCGCGCCGGTGCGCATCCTCGACCCCGCGGCGCGCGTGCTCGGTACGCCCAACCGGATCACACCGGCCGATTTCGGCAACTGGGTGCAGGAGCGCTCGACCTACATGCCGACGACAGTGGATCCGCACTGGCAGCGCGTGCTCGAGATGCACGATCCCGGCGAGGCGCCGAACGAGAACTCCGTGCTCGTGGCGCCCGTGGGCAAGGGGACGTACGTGTACGTGACGCTCGCCCTGTTCCGGCAGCTGCCCGCTGGAATTCCAGGGCCGGCGCGCATCTTCCTCAACCTGATCGCCGCGGACGCCTCGAGTACGCGGTCGGCGGCAGCGCAGCCGTGACCGACGAGCCGGCCGGACCGAGCCGCTTTCGCATCAACCTCGTGCGCGTGATGGCGGTGCAGGTGGTGACGCTGATCGTGCTCTGGCTGCTGCAGCGACACTTCTCTCCCTGACATCGCGCGCATGCATCCGCTGAACTGGGCGATCGTCGTCTGCTGGCTGGCCTACGTTGCCATCGACGGGCTTCGCCGCGCGCGCGGCACGAAGCACATCGAGGGCTACTTCCTGGCGAGCCGCTCGCTGCCATGGTGGGCCGTGGGGCTCTCCGTGATGGCGACGCAGCTCTCGGCCGTGACGATGATCGGCACCACGGGGCAAGGTGCCGTGGACGGGATGCGCTTCGTGCAGTTCTATTTCGGGCTGCCGATCGCGATGGTGATCCTCGGCGTGACGCTCGTGCCCTTCCTGCACGGCGCGCGGGTGTTCACTGCCTATGAGTACCTCGAGCGCCGCTTCGACGCGAAGACGCGGTCGCTCACGGCATTTCTCTTCCTGCTGTCGCGCGGGATGTCATGCGGCACCATCCTCGCGGCGCCGGCCGTGGTGTTCTCGGCGATCTTCGGCTGGCCGCTCGGCTGGTGCGTCGCGCTGATGGGAGTGCCGACGGTGCTCTACACGGTGATCGGCGGCGTGCAGGCGGTCACGTGGGCGGATGTGAAGCAGATGGTGCTGATCGTCGTGGCGATCATCGCGATGGTGACGGTGCTGCTGCTGCGCATTCCGGTGTCGCCGGGCGCGGCGCTGCACATCGCCGGCGCGGCGGGGCGCATGCGACCATTCGACTTCTCGTTCAGCCTCACCAACACGTACACCTTCTGGTCGGGGATCATCGGCGGCACCTTCCTGATGCTGTCGTACTTCGGCACGGACCAGAGCCAGGTGCAGCGCTATCTCACGGCGCGTTCGGTGGACGAGGCGCGCAGCTCGCTCCTCATCAGTGCGTACTGGAAGATCCCGCTCCAGGCGATGATCCTCCTGATCGGCGTGCTGGTCTACGTGTTCTACCAGTTCCAGGCGCCGCCGCTGCTCTGGAACCCGTCGCACGAGCGGGCCGTGCGCGAGGCGCAGCCGGCCGCGTTCGCCGCGCTGCAGACGCGCTACACCGCTGCGCTGGGCGAGCGCCGGAGCGCGGCGCAGGCGGTGGCGCAGGCGGACCACGAGACGAGCGACGCCGACCGCGGCGCGACGGCGACGTTCGCCGCGCGGGATTCGGTGGTCAACGCGGTGCGGACGGAAGCGCTCGATCTGGCGAAGCGCACCACGGGGCGCGAAGCGAAGGACGTCAACTACATCATTCCGCGCTTCGTCGTCGAGCAGCTGCCGCTCGGCCTGGCCGGCCTGTTCATCGCCGGTGTGATGGCGGCGGCGATGTCGGCGATCGCGGCCGAGCTCAACTCGCTGGCGACGAGCACGGTGATCGACTTCTATCGCCGGTGGGTGCGTCCGCAGGCGGACGACACGCATCTGCTGCGCGTGTCCAAGGGAGCAACGGCGTTCTGGGGGCTGTTCGCCTGCGTCGTCGCGAGCTATGCCGCGACGCTCGGCTCGCTGATCGAGGTGGTGAACCGGTTCGGCTCGTTCTTCTACGGCTCGATCCTCGGTGTCTTCCTGCTCGCGATGATTCCGTCGTCTCGCGCGATCGGTGCGTTCGTGGGCCTCATTACCGGTATGGCGGCTGTGGCGGCGGTGAACTTCGGCATGCCACAGGTCTCGTTCCTCTGGCACAACGTGGTGGGCGCGGTGGTGGTGGTCGTGGTGGGGCTGCTGGTGGGCATGATTGCCGGCCCGAGCGCGACGTCACGAGCCGGCGCGCCCCAGCCCATTCCCGAGACGGCATGACGACGACGGGCGCTCCACGTCCACGCGTCGTGGTGATCGGCGGCGGCTTCGGCGGAGTCGCCGTGGTCCGCGCGCTGCGCCACGCCGACGTGGACATCACGGTGCTCGACCGCACCAACCATCATCTCTTCCAGCCGCTGCTCTACCAGGTCGCGACGGCAACGCTCGCGCCGACCGACATCACGGTGCCCATCCGCTGGATCTTCCGGAAGCAGCGCAACACGCGCGTGCTGATGGCCCAGGTGGACCGCGTAAACGTCGCGCGGCGCGTGGTGGTGATGGATGCCGGCACGCGCGAGGAGCCGTACGATTTTCTCGTCGTCGCCGCCGGTGCGCGGCATTCATACTTCGGACACGCGGAGTGGGAGCCCGATGCGCCCGGGCTGAAGAGCATCGACGACGCGATCGAGCTGCGGCAGCGCATCCTGATCGCGTTCGAGCAGGCGGAGAAGGCCGACGACGACGCGGAGCGGCAGGCGTGGCTCACCTTCGTCATCGTGGGCGGGGGCCCGACGGGCGCTGAGCTCGCCGGCATGATCCCGACCATCGCGACGCGCGCACTGCGCCCCGACTTCCACGACTTCGATGCCGGGAAGGTGCGCGTGCTGCTGCTCGAGGGCGGAAGCAAGGTGCTCTCGAGCTTTCCGCAGCCGCTCGCGGACCGGGCGCGCCGCGACCTCGTCGAGTTGGGGGTGGAGGTGCGCACCGACTCGGTCGTGACACGCGTGGAGCCGGGCGTCGTGCACATCGGCGACGAGCGTATCCGCGCAGGCACGGTGATCTGGGCCGCCGGCAACGCAGGGTCTCCGCTCGGTGCCTCGCTCGGCGCGCCGGTCGATCGCGTCGGCCGAGTGATCGTGGAGCCGGACCTGAGCGTGCCCGGTCATCCGGAGATCTTCGTCATCGGCGACATGGCGAAGGTGGAGCACGAGGGACGCGAGGTGCCGGGCGTCGCGCCGGCTGCGGGACAGATGGGGCGGACGGCGGCCCGGAACATCCGCCTCACGCTGGAGCAGAAGCCACGGGTGCCCTTTCGCTACTTCAACAAGGGCAACCTCGCGACGATCGGTCGCTCGCGCGCGATCGCGGACTTCGGGTTCGCCAGCTTCACGGGACACCTCGCGTGGTTCCTGTGGCTGTTCGTGCACATCCTCTATCTCGCCGGCTTTCGCAATCGCCTCAGCGTGCTGCTGCAGTGGGGCTTCAGCTTCTTCACGTACCAGCGCGGCGCGCGGCTGATCACGAACGCCGCGCTCCGCACGACGCCACCCGCCGCGCGGCTCGGCGAGGGACCGGCGCCCGTCGTGCGCGCGAGCGCAGCCACCGAGGCGGCGCCCGCCGTGGACCCGGTTACCTGAGCAGCAGCCAGAGGAGCAGTAGGATCGCAGCCGCCGCGATCTCTGGCCAGCGATTCCTCGGCGCGGCAGGGAGCGCATTCTGAAGCGATCCGGCCAGGAGGGCCCCACCGCCGTGCTGGGTCGCGTCATCCAGCAGGTCGACCGCGAGCGCATCCACGATCGTTTCGTCGGCTGACGGGTCGGAAGCAGCGTCGGACTTCTGCGCCCTGCGTCGCCGGCGCCCATGTGCGGGCGGTTCGACTGGCGCGAACGCGATAGCGCCTGCAGCGATCGCACGCAGCATCTCGCGCCCGATCGGTCCGATCGCCGGCAGATCGTCACCGAGCAGGGCGTCGAGCGTGATGGGCAGCGGTTCGCCCTCCAGCGTGAGCGACGGCGCGTCGGCCGTGCGAAGTCGCGAGAGCTCTCGCGAGGCGAGCACGTAGCGCACTGCTCGGCCGAGGGTCGGCCGCATCGCGGGGTCGAGCGGCATCGCGTCGAGCAGGGCACGGACGTCGGCGGGGAGCGGCCGCGCGGCGAGCTCGCCCAGCACGGAGGTCGCGCGACCCGGAGAATGCGCCGGCGCAGCCGGGTGAGCGGATGCGGCGTCGGCGGCGACGGGTGCGAGCTGCGCCTCGCGCAGCAGCGTGAGCGCAGAGAGCACGCGCACCTGCTCGCGCAGCCGAGCGTCCGCAGCGCGGGAGGCAGGAGGGGCGAGGCCGGCGAGCAGCTCCTCCCTCCATGACTCGGGCAGGTGGAGCGCGCCGACCGCGCGCGTCAGCGACGGGGTGACGCGCGCGGTGCGGTCGCCGAGCTCGCGAAGCGCCAGCCGGTCGGGCGACGAGAGCGACGCGGCCGCATCGCCGAGCACCACGTCAGCGTCGGTGGGGAAAGCGGGTGACGCGATCCATTGCGCGCCGTCGCGCAGCTGCTCGAGCGCGACCGCGACCGGAACGATGTGATACGACGCCGTGACGAGCTGCGGAAACGCGCGCCAGCTGGCGCGCGGCCGGTCCGGCGCCTGGCCCTCGGCGGATGCTCCGCCGGCGAGATCGCGAAGAAGCTCGGTCTCTGGCGTCTCGGTCGCTGGCGTCTCGGTCGTGGCGTGCGACGCCTGTCGCGTTGCCTCGCCATCGACGTCGAAGGCCACGTCCACCATGGTGTCGCTCGGGAGCAGATCGGCGAGCTGCTCGACGATTTCCGCGCGCTCTCCGGCGCCTTCGCCGACGGCGTGGGCTTCCAAACTGTTGCGCTCGGCGGGCCGCGCCCTGGCCGCTTCTGAAGCGAGGGGCTCGCTCGCCGAGCGCGCATCGTTCGAGACGGTCGTGTCTTGCGCGGCAGCTTCGTCGCCCGTTCGAGGAAGCAGGCGCAGCGCTGCCCTGTCGCGCACTCGAGCGAGTGATGCCGCGCTCTCGGGCGCGACGTCGGAGTCCGCCAGCGCTTCGGCGGTGGAGGCGGCGTGCTTGATCGCGGCGACCAGCGCGTCGAGGTCGCTCCGGCCAGCGGCGAGCAGCCGCGAGACGAGGAGATAGCGCGCGGCGCGCTCGAGGTAGGCCGCCACGAGGGGCGAGCCGGCGCCGAGCACGCGAACGCTGGTGCCGAGCGACGCGGGGAGCGGAGCGACGGCCGCTTCGTAGATCCGGTCGGCGAGGAGCGAGGCCACCGCCTGGGGGAGCCGCGCGGCCGTGGCCTGGACGACCAGTGGGGTGGGGCTGGGAATGCTCTGGAGTGCCAGGTCGGCCACGGCGCGCGCCTTGTCCGCAAGCCCGTCCAGCAGCGCGGCAGCGGGCGAGGGACCGAGCAGGTCGACCACATCCTCGCGCCGCGCCGCGGCCTCGAGCAACGCGAGCAGCGGTGCGAGGGCACGTGCCGAGTCGGCACGTGCCTCCGCCTCGCGCGCGGCCTGGCGCGCCGCAGCCGCGGCGGCGTCCGTCGCTCGCGCGTTTCCCGTAGGCCCATTGGGACGAAATGGTGGTGCGCCACCGACGCCACCGATCATCGTCCCAGCCCTGCGTCGTCGTGATGGGTCATCCTTCGGGAGTGTCGGCTGCTCCGGGCCGGCGCTGAACTGCGGGCTCGCGGGCGGCGGGGCCGACTCGCACGCATTGACATCGCCCGGCTGCGGGTAAACTTGCTTCCTGGGCGTCGCTCCAGCCCTGCGTCGTGCGTCCGCCGTCCCCCTCCTGATGCCGCTCTCGTCCGACCTGGACCTCCTGTCGCGCGCATCGGGCGCCAAGCACTCGCAGCTCGACGCCCTGCTCGAGGCGATGCTCGAGGCAATGCCGCTGGCGATCGCGGTATTCGACGGGACGCTCGCGCTCGTGGCGACGAACGCGCGCTATCGCGACCTCACAGGGCTGGACGTCGCGCAGGCGCACGGCCGCCAGATCTACGACGCCTTCCCCAACGCGCTCGCGGATCTCACCGAACAGGTGGACATCGCGGCCGGCGGCGTGCCGGTGGTGTCGGTGCGCGTGCCCTTCCAGCACCGCGGCGGCCGACGCCTCGTGGAGGCCACCTTCGCCCCACTGGCCGACGTGCGCGGCCGCGGCGTGCTGTTCGCCGGTAGCGACGTGACCGAGCGCGAGGAGCTGCGCGAGGATCTCGCGCGGAGCGTGGCGCAGCTCGAATCGATCTTCGACGTGCTCCCCGACTCGGTGCGCGTGGTGGACATCGACGGCGGCACGGTGCGAACCAACGCCCAGGCCCAGCAGGAGCACGCACCAGCCAATCCGCAGACGCTGCGGGAGCTGTGGCAGCTCGACCGTCCGCGCACGCTCACCGGCACCACGCTGTTCGTGCACGAGCATCCGACGGCGCGCGCGCTGCGCGGCGAGCGGGTGCGCGGCGAGACGCTGGAGGTGCGACGCGGCCGCGATCGTGCGCCGGCGGTGATCGAGGTCAACTCGAACCCGCTGTTCGATCCGCACAAGCGCGTGCGCGGCGCGGTGACGGTGGAGCGCGACGTCACCGAGCGCACGCGACTGCAGCAGCAGGTGCAGACGGAGGCCGAGCGGCTCGAGCGCATGGTGCAGGAGCGCACGCGCGAGCTGCTGGCGCTGCAGGAGGCGGCGTCGCGCGACCGGCGCCTCGCGGCCGTGGGACAGCTCGCGGCCGGCGTGATGCACGACGTCAACAACGCGCTCAACCCGATCATGGCGGCCGCCTACCTGCTGGAGCTCAACGCCGAGAATCCGGCGGCGGTGCGCGACTACGCGGTGCGCATCGCGCGGGCGGCCGAAACCGGTGCGGCGACTGCGGCGCGCGTGGGCCGCTTCATTCGCCAGGAGCCGCTGCTGGGTGCGCGCGAGCACACGGTGGATCTCTCGCTGATGGTGGAAGAGGTGGTGGCGATGACGCGACCGCTGTGGCGCGAGCGCGCCAAGGGGGGCATCGTGCAGCTCGACCAGTCGCTGGCGAGCGGGGCGCTCGTGCGCGGGATCGCCGGGGAGCTGCGCGAGGCGCTGCTCAACCTGGTGCAGAACGCGCTCGACGCGATGGGCGGTGGCGGCACGCTGCGCATCCGCACCGTCGTCGACGCCGACGAGGTGAGCGTCGCGGTGAGCGACACCGGGATCGGGATGTCGGCCGAGGTGCGCGAGCGCGCGTTCGAGCCCTTCTTCACGACGAAGGGGGTGAGCGGCACGGGGCTGGGGCTGGCGGAGGTGTACGGCATCGCGCGCCGGCATCGCGGCCGCGCGGAGATCGAGTCCGCGCCGGGCGAAGGGACGACGGTTCGGCTGATCTTCCCGGCTGGGGCGACCGATGCGGCGCCGACCGTGGAGGCGCCGCGGAAGGCGCGCACACCGCGGCGCGTCCTGCTCGTGGAGGACCACGCGGACAGCCGCGAGTTCATGCTGGCGCTGCTCGAGAGCGACGGGCACCACGTGGTCGCGGCGCAGTCGCTGGAGGAGGGACGAGCCCGGCTCGATGATCCGGCGCTCCAGCTCGAGGTCCTGATCACCGACATCGGGTTGCCGGATGGGAGCGGATGGGATCTCGTGGCCTACGCACGGAAGCGACGGCCCGAGCTCCGGATCGGCGTGGTGACCGGGTGGGAGCCGCGCAACGAGCAGGACCCGGCATGCGACTTCACCCTCCGCAAGCCGATCGGCGCCCCCGAACTGCTCGCACACGTTGCGGGCGACGTGTGACCGATCCCAAATTCAGGCAGCGCGACTCACACATCACTCCGGACTATGCCTGACTCGGGACCAATTCGCATCCTGCTCGCGGAAGACGACGACAACGCGCGTGCGCTGCTCGTCGAGCTGCTGAATACGATGGGCCACCTTGTGGTCGCCGAAGTGTCGGGCGGACGCGAGGCGATCGAGCGCGCGCGTGAGCTGGCACCCGACGTCGTGCTGCTCGACGTGCACATGCCGGACGGCTCGGGGATCGAGGCGGCCGAGCAGATCGCCGCGCTCGTTCCTGGTGTGGCGGTCGTGCTCTTCAGCGGCGACGAGTCGCTCGTGCTGTCCGAACAGGAAGTGACGTCCACCTCGGCAATCGCCTTCCTGCCGAAGCCGACGCCGCCACGCGTGCTGGACTCCACGCTGCGGCTCGCGGTGTCGCGGGCACGCGAGTTCTCCGTGGCCAAGAAGGACGCGCTGGCAGCGCGCGGCGCGCTGGAGAACCGGAAGACGATCGAGCGCGCGAAGGGGATCCTGATGCGGCGCACGGGCTCCTCCGAGCAGGAGGCGTATCGGATCCTGCAGCGCACGTCGCAGGACCGCTCCGTGCCGATGGTTGAGATCGCGCGAGCCGTGCTGGCGAGCGAGCCGAGCATCACGGAGCAGGCGAAGGCCGAGAGCTGAGTTTTGGCTAGTCTCAACGCGCCACCGACCGGACGCTCAGGCGGTGGCGGTCAGCGGCGCGGCGGGGCTCGTGAATCGCTCCATGCCGAGCCCCAGATAGATCGTGAACAGCACGAGCCCCGAGGCGATCAGGAAGGGCAGCGGAACAGACCGGTCGAACAGGAAGCCGAACAGCACCGGGAAGATCACGCGCGCCAGGCCGCCGAAGGTCTGCTGCACCCCCATGTAGAGCCCGCGCTCCTTGCTCGGGATCACCCGTGACAGCATCGCGGTGACGCACGGAAAGGTGAACGCCGTGCCGAGCGGAAGGAGCGCCACCGCGAGAGCGAGCGGCAGGTAGGGAAGGAGGACCACCGCGCTCGGTGGCAGCACGCCGCCCAGCATCGTGGCCACACGCGCCGGGTCGCTGATCGGGCGCGTGAACGCCATCGCGGCGATCCCGGTGGCTAGGAGCGTGGAGCCGAGGCGCGAGAGGCGCGCCTCGCCGAAACGGTCCACCATCCGCCCCAGGATCAGCGCGCGCGTGAGCACGCTGATGATGCCGGTGTAGGCGAAGAAGAAGCCGATCGTCTTGGCGGTGACACCGAATCGCTTGGCGAGATAGAGGGCGAGCATCGACGTCACCCCCTGGAAGGCGCCCATCGCGATCGCGTAGATCCAGATCAGGCGCGAGGCCGGCTCGGCCGAGTGCGTGACGACGTGCGCTATCGCATCGCGGGCACGGGCGCGCTTGGTGGTGTCGGCCTTGGACTCGGCCGCCTCGTGCATGTCGCGCGACTCGTGCAGGAAGCGCCAGGCGAAGGCCATGTTCACGAGGCAGAGGGCGGCGGCGAAGAGGCCGGGCCCCTGCGGCCCCCACGCGTGCGTGAGCGAGCCGAGCACGGGCCCGATGGCGACGCCGGCGTTGGTCGCCGCGCTGAGCCAGCCCAGCGCCTTGGCGCGCTCGTCGGGGCGCGTGGCGTCGGCCACGTAGGCCTGGATGACGCTCACCGTGCCGCCGCCCGCGCCCTGCACGAGGCGCGAGAGGAAGAGAAAGAAGAGCGGATGCGGCAGCTGGAGCGCGAAGCCGAAGATCACATAGGCGATCGCCGAGCCGGTGAGCCCCACGAGCAGCGCGGGGCGACGGCCGTACGCGTCGGAGAATCGACCCCACATGGGCGCAGTGAGCAGCTGCGCCACGGCGAACGAGCTGACGAGCATCCCGACGATCAGCCCGCCCTGGCCAAGCGACTTGGCGTAGAAGGGCAGCAGCGGGATCACCATCAACAGCCCCACCATGTCGATGAAGGCCGTGATCATCAGGATCCAGAGCTTGCCGCTGCTGCTCGCGTGCTCCGCTTCGGTCATGCTCGTCCGCTCATTCGATCGTCGTCTTTCCCAGAGCCGCCGGAGGCACCGCGCGGCCAACCACACCGGCGAGCACGACGATGGTGAGCACGTAGGGGATCATCTCGACGAATTGCGACGGAAGCCAGTTTGTGCCCTGCAGCTGGATCTGGAACGTCTCGGCCGCGGCGAAGAGGAGGCAGGCGAGGCCGGCACGCACGGGATCCCAGCGACCGAAGATCGTGGCGGCGAGCGCGATGAAGCCGCGGTTCGCCGTCATGCCGTCGGTGAACTGGTGCTGGTCGAGCGCGAGGTAGGCGCCACCGAGGCCGGCGAGCATGCCGCTGAGCGCGACCGCCATGTAGCGCACGCGGGCGACCGGTACGCCCACCGACGCCGCAGCGCTCGGATGCTCGCCCACGGCCCGGATGCGTAGCCCGAACGGAGTGCGATAGAGCATCCACGCCACAGCGGGAATCATGAGCACACCGATCCAGACGAGCGGATTCTGCACGAGCGCCCCCCACCCCGTGCCGCTTCCCTTGACGTCGAAGCCGGGGACGCGCGGGGAGTTGGAGGAGCTGTCGAAGAAGAGCCGCAGGAAGAAGCGCGTGAGCCCGATGGCGAGCAGGTTGATCGCGATGCCGATCACGACCTGATCGGCGCGGAAGCGGATGGCGCAGGTGGCGTAGAGCAACGCGAGCGCACCCCCGCCGACGATCGCCGCGAGCACGCCAACCCATGGCGCGCCGGCCGCGTAGCTGCCGGCCGCCGCGCAGAACGCGCCGCCGAGCATGTAGCCCTCGAGCGTGAGGCCGATCAGCCCCGCGCGCTCGCTGAGCACGCCGCCCGCCGCGGCGAGCAGGTACGGAATGGCGATGCGCAGTGTCTGCGCGAGGAAGAGGAGGGCGATCATTCGGCGCTCCGGCGCGTGCCGCGCAGCAGACGTCGCACCTCAGGGACGGAGGTGGAGACGGCGAGAATCACGACGGCCTGCAGCACGTCCACCATCTGCTTGGGTACGAGCGCGTTGACCGCGAGCCCGCCCTGCGAGAGCGTCGCGAACAGGAGTGCGGCCAGCACGATCCCGAACGGGCTGCTGCGTCCGACGAGTGCCACCGCGATGCCGAGGTAGCCAGCGCCGGTGGCGAACCCCTCTTCGTAGTAGTGCTTGTAGCCCAGCACGTAGTTGAGCCCACCGAGCCCGGCGATCGCCCCGGACATCGCGAGCGCACGCCACGTCACCCCGGCCACGTTGACACCGGCGTACTCCGCCACGCTCGGCTGGAGGCCCACTGCGCGCAGCTCGAAGCCGCGCCGCGTGCGGAAGAGATACCAGCTCAGCACCGCCGCCGTGACGACGGCGAGCACGATCGTGGTGTTGGCCGCGGAGCCGTGGAAGGCGGAGAAGAGGTCGCCCAGGCGCGGGAGGCCACCGCTCTTCAACTCGGTGGTGTGCAGCGTGTCTGGCACGTGCAGGTGCGCGCTCGTGAGGTAGTTGAGCAGCGCGAGCACCACGAAGTTGAGCATGATCGTCACGATCACCTCGTGCGCGCCGAACCTCGCCTTGAGGATGCCCGGCACCGCGCCGACCGCGCCGCCGCCGAGCATGGCGGCGAGGAGATAGATGGGCAGGCAGAGGAGCGCCGGAATGCCCGCCGGCAGGAGGATGCCGATCAGTGCCGCGCAGAAGCCGCCAGCCGCGAGCTGGCTCTCGGCGCCGATGTTGAACAGGCCGGCGCGGAGCCCGAGCCCAACGGCGAGGCCGGTGAAGACGAGCGTCGTCGCCTTGTAGAGCACCTGCCCGAAGCCATACGCATTGCCCCACGTGCCGTCGAGGAGGAGCTTGAAGACGGCGGCCGGCGACTGGCCGAACGAGAGGATGAGCGCGTCGCCGACGACCGCGGCGAGCAGGAGCGCGACGAGGGGCGGGAGGATCGCCTCCTCGAGCTTCGCGCGGCGCGACGAGCGCTCGCTCGTGGCGGCCATCGCTGCGGCGGAGGGCGAGTCGGCGACGAGGGAGGCGGTTGGTTCGGTGCTGCTCATGGGGCGACGGTGCTCCGGCTCACGCGGCACGCTCGGCGCCGGTCATGTAGGGGCCGAGCGTGTCGGCAGACGCCTCGGCGCGAGGCATCACGGCGACGATCCGCCCGCCGTACATCACGGCGACCCGATCGGCGAGCGCGAGCACCTCGGCCAGATCGGCCGAGACGAGGAGGACGGCCTTGCCCTGGTCGCGCGCCTCGCGCAGTCGAGCGTGGATGAACTCGATGGCGCCGACGTCCACGCCGCGCGTGGGCTGGGACGCGAGCAGCACCTTGAAGTCGCGTCCCATCTCGCGGGCGACGACGACCTTCTGCTGGTTGCCGCCGGAGAGCGCACGCGCGGGGAGCGCGGGATCGGTGGGGCGGATGTCGTAGCGCTCGATCAGCCGCCGCGCATTCTCCAGCACGCGCGTCTGGTCGAGCGACGCGCCGCGCGAGAAGTGATGCTGCTGGCCGAGGATCAGGTTGTCCGCGACGCTGTAGTCGAGGATGAGCCCGCGCTGATGACGGTCCTCGGGGATATGCGAGAGTCCGGCGTCGCCGCGGGCGCGCACGTCGAGCGCGAGGATGTCACGTCCACTGATCGTGACCGTGCCGCTCGCGCGAGTCAGGCCGGCGAGCGCTTCCACGAGCTCCGTCTGGCCATTGCCTTCCACGCCGGCGATGCCGAGGATCTCGCCGGGCGCGATGGTGAAGCTCACCCCGTTCACGGCATCGGCGCGGCGCGCGCCGGCCACCGTGAGGTCGCGTACTTCGAGAAGCGGTGCCGTCGAGGCGGGGATGGCGTCTCGAGGCACCGGGTCGGCGTCGAGCGCGAGGGCGACGTCGCGGCCCACCATCGCTCGCGCGATCGACTGCGGTGTCGCGCCGGCGCTCGCCATGCGCGCAACCGTGCGTCCCTGGCGCATCACGGTGATCGCGTCGCTGACGTCGATCACCTCGTCCAGCTTGTGCGTGATGAGGACCACCGTGCCGCCGGCGTCGCGCAGGGAGCGCAGCACCTGCCAGAGCTCGTGCACCTCGGGGGGCGAGAGCACGGCGGTGGGCTCGTCGAGGATCAGGATCTTCGCGCCGCGATAGAGCGTCTTGAGGATCTCGACGCGCTGCGCCTCGCCCACCGAGAGATCGGCGACAAGGCGGTCGGGCGGCACCGCGAGCCCGGTGCGCTCGGACAGGTCGCGCACCGCGCGCTCGGCGGCGGCGCGGTCGAGCACAATTCCCTTGGTGATCTCCGAGCCGAGCACCACGTTCTCGGCGACGGTGAGCGTGGGGACGAGCATGAAGTGCTGATGCACCATCCCGACGCCGGCGGAGATCGCTTCAGCAGTCGTCCAGCCGGTCACGTCGCGCCCATTCACCTCCATGGTGCCGCCGTTCGGCGCGTACATGCCGCTCAGGATGCGCATGAGCGTGCTCTTGCCCGCGCCGTTCTCGCCGACGAGCGCGTGGATCTCGCCGAGGGCAACCTCGAGCGACGCGTCCCGGTTGGCCTGCACGGGGCCGAACGCCTTGGCGATGTCGCGCAGGCGAATGGCGAGTGGAGCCGATGTGGACGAGTGAGCCATGCGGTTGGCGGAGATGATGAGTCGGGACGGCGGCGCCGTGCGGCGGCCGCGGCGTGGTGACGCTGCTAGCGCGTGCTCGGAACGGTGATGCGCCCGCTGATGATCTCCTGCCGCAGCCCCTCGAGGCGCGCCCGGATGCCCGCCGGGATCATCTTCTGGTTGTGGACGTCGTACACGTAGCCGACGCCGTTCTCGGCGAGCCCGTACTGATAGACGCCGCCGGCGAAGCGCTTCTCCTTCACGCGGCGGATCGCGTCGAAGACGGCGTTGTCCACTCCCTTCACCATGCTCGTGAGCACGTAGCCGGGCGCCTCGTTGTACTGATCGGCGTCCACGCCGATGGCGAGCTTGCCCGTCTGGCGCGCGGCCTCGAAGACGCCGAGGCCTGTGGAACCGGACGCGTGGAAGATGACGTTCACTCCTTGCTGGTACTGGCTGAGTGCGAGCTCCTTGCCCTTGCCAGGATTGCGGAACGCTTCCGGTGTGACGCCGGCGTACTGCGAGATCACCTCACACCGGGGACAGACCTGCTTCACGCCGGCGATGTAGCCCGCCTCGAACTTCTGGATGAGCGGGAAGTTCATCCCGCCGACGAAGCCGACCTTGTTGGACTTGCCGACGAGTGCAGCCAGCGCGCCGACGAGAAACGAGCCCTGCTCCTCGCGGAACTTGAGCGCCGCGAGATTCGCGGGCGGTGGGATGACCTTGCCGTCCTTGTCGGTGGCGACGGAGTAGTCCACGCCGGCGAAGCTGGTCTGCGGATATTCCTTGGCGAGGGCGGTGAGATCGTCGGTGAAGATGAAGCCGACGCCGACGACGAGATCCATCCCTTCGGCGGCGAGAAGTCGCAGGCCGGACTCGCGGTCCGATCCCTCGCCCGGCTCGATGAAGCGGACGCGGACACCCAGCTCCTTCTCGGCGCGCTCGGCGCCGAGATAGGCGCCGTCGTTGAACGACTTGTCGCCGCGGCCACCGAGGTCGAAGACGATGCCGACGTCGATCGCGTCGCCAGTGGGCGGGACCGCGGCGCCGGCAGGATGAACGAAGAGAAGAGCAACGTGGACGGCGAGCAACACGGCCACGAAGATGAGCAGCTTCCGCATGATTCGGAAAAGTCGTCCGCGGAGCGGAGCGGGGCAAGGCGACTCGTCACGCCGTCGTGCGCCGCCCTACCGTCCACCTCCGTCCATCCCTTGATTACGGTCCATGCCTGATCGCATACGCACTCGCTTCCTCGTCGTCGGCAGCGGCGTCGCCGGCCTGCACACTGCCTGGCGCGCGTCGCAGCACGGCGACGTCCTCCTGCTCACGAAGCGCTCGCTGTTCGACAGCGCGACGGCGTACGCGCAAGGTGGGATCGCGGCCGCGCTCGGCGCCGGCGACTCTCCGACCCTGCACCGGCAGGACACGCTCGCGGCGGGGGCGGCGCTCTGCGATGCGGCTGCCGTGCAGGTGCTGGTGGAGGAAGGGCCGGCGCGCGTGCGCGAGCTGCAGGTGGCGGGTGCGCAGTTCGACCTCAACCCGGCGGGCGAGCTGCTGCTGGGGCGCGAGGCGGCGCACTCCACCAACCGGATCGTGCACGCGCACGGCGACCAGACGGGAGCGGAAGTGGCGCGCACGCTGATCGAGCGCGTGCGCGCATCGAAGCGCATCCGCGTGCTGGAGCGTGCGCGCGTGCTCGACCTGATCGTCCTGCGCGGTGCATGCGTGGGCGTGCGGGCCAGCGTGGCGGGCAAGGCGGTGGAGATCATCGCCGAGGCGACCGTGATCGCGACGGGTGGGTGCGGTCAGGTGTACCGCTACACGACCAATCCCGTTGTCGCCACGGGAGACGGCTTCGCCATCGCGCATCGCGCCGGCGTGGGGCTCTCCGACATGGAGTTCGTGCAGTTTCACCCGACGGCGCTCGACACGCCGGAGAATCCGCTCGCGCTGATCAGCGAGGCGGTGCGCGGCGAGGGGGCGGTGCTCGTGAACGAGCAGGGCGAGCGGTTCATGAAGAAGATCCATCGCGATGCCGAGCTCGCGCCGCGCGACGTCGTCGCGCGGGCGATCTTCCGTGCGCAGAAACGCAGCCGCGTGTATCTCGATGCGCGCAAGCTGGGCCGCGGCTTCGCGAAGCGCTTTCCCGGCATCTTCGCCCTCTGCTCGGCGCGCGGCATCGACCCGCGAAAGGACCTCATTCCCGTGACGCCGGCGGCGCACTACATGATGGGCGGCGTGATGACCGACCTGAATGGCCGGTCGAGCATGCCGCGGCTCTACGCGGTGGGCGAGGTGGCGCGCACGGGGGTGCACGGTGCGAACCGGCTCGCGTCGAACTCGCTGCTCGAGGGGCTGGTGTTCGCCGAGCGGGTGGCGCGCGACCTGGCAGGAGTGGCGCCGCTGAAGCAGGTGCCGACCGTGAAGAAGTGGAGCGTGCCGCCGTTCGACGATCGCGGCGCGGCACAGGTGGCGGCCGACCGGGTGCGCGCCGTGATGTGGCAGTACGCGGGGATCTCGCGCACGGCGAAGGGGCTGCGCGTGGCGGTGGCGGAGCTGGCCGAGATCGAGGAGCGACTCCCGCTCGGCGCCACGGAGGAGCTCAACCTGGTGCAGACGGCGCGGTTGATCGTCGAGGCCGCGCTGCGGCGGAAGGAATCACGAGGCGGGCACTACCGCAGCGACTTTCCGCGTGCGATGAGCGGGTGGCGGGGCCGGCACATCGAGCTGTAGCGGCGCGTTCTGGGGTCGCGAAACACGAAGGGGCGCCGCAACGTGCGTCGCCCCTTCGTGTTTCGCACGCTGAGAAGCGTCGAGGACGCGATCAGCGCACCTCACCCCGGATGTCGCGGGCTGCACCGCGGCGGATGATGATCTCGTCCCCGGGCTGCACGCGCAGCAGATCGCCGTCGGCGAGCGAGCGGTCGCGCGCCGTGTCGGCCGTGCGGTCCGTACGAGCTGCCTCGCGCTCCACGATGCGCTCGTCGTCGCGGATCCGCTCGCTCGTCTGCTCGCGGGGTCGCTGAGCATCGCCGCGGTCGGCGGTGAATGTACGCCGGTCGTCGAAGTGGTCGGAGTCGTAGAAGTTGCGATTCGTCGTGGCCGCCGCCGCCGTGCCAGCGGTCGTCGCGGCCGCGTCGGCCACAGAGAAGTGGCGCAGCAGCTCGCTCTCGTGCTCGCGCGTCAACGCGCCGTGCGAGTAGGCCGGCAGCAGGGCGAAGCGGTCCGCCGTCAGCCCGTCGACGACGATGCGGTCGTTGCCCCCGGTCAGCAGCCGGGCGCGCCCGATCGGAACGAGCACGTCGCGCTCGTCGAACGTGCCGACCAACCCGTGCTTGAGCCGCACGTCGAGATAGCGGGTGCGCATCTCGGTGGTGTCCACGATCAGCTCGTGCACCTTGCCCACTTCCGTGCCGTCCGCGGTCGTCACGTTCCATCCGCGAATGTCCGGGTAGCCTTCGGCCACTTCGAAATCGGAGAGCTCGCCGAGCGCGGAGACGCGCGGAGCGTCGGAGTCATGATGATGTGCCATGGGTCAGCCCTGTCTGAGGTGAACGGACGTGGAATGGCGTCCGAGGCGCTGCGAAGCCGACGTGCCGATCAAGTCCCGACCTTGCTCTGGAGCGCGCGCGCGCGATCGAGATGCTTCTGGACGTCGGGGATGGCCTTGGTCACCATCGTCTTCAGGTCGGCGTTCTGCGCCTGCGACTGCGCCTGCTGAAGGAACGAGAGCACATGGCTGTGGCCCTCGACCTGGGCGTTGATGTAGGCCTGGTCGAAGTCCTTGCCAGACTTCGTGCGCAGCTGAGCCGCGAGCGAGTCGTTGGCCGACGCGATCGAATCCTTGGCAGCGGGCTTGGCCGCCACGCCGAGCGCGCTCGCGAGTGAAGCGCCCTGCTTGTTCATCGTGCTGTGGTCGCGGACCATGTCACGTGCGAACGCCTTCACGTCGGCAGACGACGCCTTGCTTTCGGCCAGCCTGCCGGCCGTCTCCTCCCCTGCGTTCACCGATTGCACCATGCTGAAGATCTCGGCGTCGGTCATCTGCTTCGCACTCGCGGGGCTCGATGAGTTGCCGTTGTTCGCCCCACTGGTTCCCGCACTACCGGCCCCTGCCATACCAGCGCCCGCTGCACCAGCAGCGGCTCCGCCCGCCATCGCGCCAGTTGCGTTGTTGCCGGCCGCGCCGCCCGCGCTGTCGGTCGTGCCAACGGCGCCGTTGGATGCGACGGTGGTCGTGGAGTCCGCTGGACGCTGCGCCGTGTCGTCAGTGTGCTTGCGCGCGAA
>JAYUTY010000065.1:0-2372 GCA_043754875.1 Gemmatimonadota bacterium | reverse complement strand
GGAGTGGCATGTCGCAGTCCAGCCCACGCGCGACTGATCTCCGCGAGTCGAACGAGAGGCTAGCGTCCTGGAACTCCGCCGCTCCACGCCCACACGAGGATTCGCGTGCACCTGGCCAGTCGTGGGTTGTGCAGCACGGTGCCGGCGACGGTTGCCGAGCTCACGAGGAGCGACTGGATCGGATTGGCGGACACTTCGTCAGCCGGCAGAATCTGCTCGCGCAGCTCGAGATCCACGAGCGCCTGTTCGGAGGGAAAGCGCGCGACGGTGTGACGTGCTCGGGCGAGCACACCGCTCACGTCGTCACCGGGCCCGACCAGCAGCTCGCGCACGTTGGTGCACGCGGCTGCGGAGAGCGACTGCAGCCCCGAGATCCGTTGGCCGAACGGCGTGGCGGGGTCCTCGATGCGCGCGAGGAGCCGGCGGCGGTCCTCAGCACTGGTCGTCCGCGCGGCGTCGCGAGACGCGGACGTCAGGAAGTCTCGAGGTGGCGGTGCCAGTGCGGGCGAGCTGGCGCGCGGATCGTGCTCGATGTGGTAGAACCGTTGCAACGCGTCGCGGCCAGCGCCGACCATCACGTCACCGATGAGTTCATCGACGACGGTCGAGCCGTTGTCGATGAATGCGAAACCGAACGAGACGATGGACCGGAGCACGGCCTCGGCGGAATCGCGCTGTCCTAGTGCCATATGGTACGCCGCGCGCGACACCGCGGCGTACGCCAGCTCCCTGCTGTCACGGAACGATGGCAGCGGACGTCGTTCGGCAGTCGCCTCGGGGCCAAAGGGGATCCTGAACTGACCGCCGACGACGTCCACCGCGCGTGCTCGGGCGACGAGGTCGAACTCGCGCCAGACGGGCGCCGACGCGAGTGTGCGCAGGTACTCGGTCTCGCGCGGAGTAAATCCGCGCACCGACGCCTCGAGCACGCCCCGGTTCGACGGACCGCTGAAGAGATCCGGACGCGCCGTCGCGAACATGTCGGGCGCGATGACGAGCGCTCGCCACGTCAGGACCGGGCGCGTTGCCGGCTCGATCGTCTCGAAACCGGGTGACGGCTTGTTATTCAGCCGCAAGGCGTTGAGCGCCATTCCCGCCTGCTGCGGAGTGATCGACGGATCAGCTGGCAGCCGGAACGATCGCGTCCGTTCCGCGATGGCTGTACGCGTGGCGACGCCGGCGTCCATGCGGTAGAGCCTGTGCGCAAAGTAATCGCCCTCGAACGTCACGAGGCTCACGGGCACGAGCGCCATTACGGCGACGGCGATGGCGGCGTTGCGCACCACGCGCAGGCCACGCGCCCACCAGGTGCGCGTCGTCGTCAACCGAGGCGCCAGCGCGCTCGTTGAGCCGCGCGTCGCGAGCGGGGCTCGCGCATCCAGTCCTGCGCCGAAGACGCCTGGCGTCGCCGTTCCGTCGAGCTCCCGCATCGTGATCCGAGGATGATTCATCGTGCTAGACCGGTGTGGGTTCGATCACGCGCGGAAAGCGGCAGCTCTCCTCGACTTCTTCCCGCGCGGAGATCATGCGCTCGATCTCGGCGGACACTTCTTCGGCGATGCCGATGTGCGTGGTCAGCCCCTCGATCACCGCCGCTCCGCCGTGCAGCCGCAGCAGATTGAGTCGGACGGTCTCGAGCGCACCGACCGCACCGGTGAGCTTGTCGTGCACCACGGTGCGCTCGGCACGCAGCGCTTCGACGTCGGCGGGTGCATCACCCGAATGCTGCGACTCGACCGCGGCGGTGAGGTCGTCGTACCGGCTTCGCAGTCGCTGCGCCGCCTGCTGCAGCCGCACGAGTAATGCGGGCAGGTCGCCCAGCGCCTGCCGCGCGTCCTTGGGCAGGCTCTCGTAGAGCTGCTCGGCAGCCATGCCGAGCGACAGCTCTGTCGCGCGATGGGTCATCGCGGCGCTGACCGGCCTGCCGCCGCGCAGCCGGCGCGCCAGCGCGAAGGCGAGCGTCCCCAGACGTCCCAGCCAGATGGCGGACCAGAATTCGGTGTCGACGTCACGTCGGGACTGGACCATTCCCAGATATGCCGTTCCCGCCACGACTGCCACGACGGCGGAAGCTACGGTGACAGGGATCGCTGACGTCGCGACCGCCCTGCCGCCGGGCACTGCGAGCCCGGCGACGATGGCCGGGATCGCGATGGCGCAGAACGACGTGGAAACACGCGCGATCGACGACAGCACGCGCTCCGCGTATCGGCCGCGCCCGGGCTCGACCGCGCGCTCCTCGCGCGCGCTCTCCAGCTCCGCACGAAACGCGGGTCGGAGGTCGGCGTGCGCGAAGCCGAGTCGCAGCAGCCGCCGCGCAGCCGCGACGGCGAAGCCGAACGGAGCGGCCACGAGACCCATGGCCAACGCCG
>JAYUTY010000064.1:0-7064 GCA_043754875.1 Gemmatimonadota bacterium | reverse complement strand
GTGAAGGGACGCCGAACATACGAGTGCGAGCCAGTTCGCCGCCAGCGCCTCTCCATTCCTCATTCGACGTCACCAACTGTCACCAACTGTCACCAACTGTCACCAAGCGTCACCAAGCGTCACCAAGCGTCACCATCGGCCTCGTGACCTCGCGCCGGCCCGATTAGCATTCGATCACGTCCCCTCTCCCGGTCGCCATGCGCCTCCCTGTCCCATCACGCACGCTGCGTCACCGCAGTGTCGCCTTCGTCGCTTTCGTCGCACTCCTCGCCGCCTGTCGTACCACGGAACGCGCGCCCGCAGCCGTCGCGGCCGCGGCTCCCGACGCCCAGCGCATCCAGCGCGACATCGCCTTCCTCGCCGACGACCGGCTCGAAGGCCGCGAGACCGGAACGTCGGGGAACGACAGCGCCGCTGCCTATCTAGTTCAGCGCTATGCCGCCCTCGGTCTTCGTGCCCTCGCCGTGGACACCTCGCGAGGCGAATGCCGCATCTCGGCAGCGCCAGCAGACTGCCGAACTTTCCTCCAGCGCTTCCAGGCGCGCGGCGTGGAGCTCGCGCACGCCGGCAAGATGGAGGGTGTGCCGTCGCAGAACGTCGTCGCGCTGATCCCGGGGCGCGACAGCATGCTCCGCGGAGAATACGTCGTGATCGGTGCGCACTTCGACCACCTCGGCCGCTCCACCACCGGAGCGATGGACCCCGAGGCGAGGAACGCGATCCGCAATGGCGCCGACGACAACGCGTCAGGCACCGCCGCCGTGCTGGAGCTCGCGCGACTGTTCGCGGCGCATCCCACTCGGCGCTCCCTGATCTTCGTCAACTTCAGCGGAGAGGAGATGGGGCTGCTCGGCTCACAGTGGTTCGTGCAGCATTCGCCCGTGGCGCTCGACAGCATCTCGGCCATGCTCAACTTCGACATGGTCGGCCGCCTGCGAGACGACAAGCTGATCGTCTACGGCGTCGCCACCGCCACCGAGCTCCCCGCGCTTCTCGACAGCGCGAACACGGCGCCTCGCCTCGCGATCAGCGCCGTCGGTGACGGTTTTGGACCGTCGGATCATAGCTCCTTCTATGCGCGCGGCATTCCGGTGCTGCACTTCTTCACCGACCTGCACGACGACTACCACCGCGCGACGGACGACGCCGAGAAGATCAACTCGGCCGGCGAGGCACGGGTCGTCGCAGTGGCCGAGCGGGTGGTGCGCGCCATCGCCGACCGACCGGCGCGTCTCACCGCTGTTCGCGTTGCCGCCGCGCCGAGCATGAGCAGCACTCGCGAGGGATCGAGCGTGTATCTCGGCACGATCCCCGACATGAGCACGGGCGACGTGCCAGGCCTCAAGCTGAGCGGCGTGCGCGCCGGCAGTCCGGCCGACGCCGGCGGGCTCAGGGCCGGCGACGTGATCGTGCAGCTCGGCGGTACGGCGGTGAAGGATCTCTATTCGTACACGGACGCACTCTACGCGCATCAGCCCGGAGAGCACGTGGAGATCACGTACCTTCGCGCTGGCTCGCGGCTCACGACGAGCGTCACGTTGGGCAAGCGCGGGCAGTAGCGGTGGCAGCGCTGCAGTCTGCACCCGGTCCGAACCGGCGCACCACGGCCTGATGCCGCTCGCGCTCTGGTCCTCGGCGGCATACACCTTTCCGCTCCCGGACAACCATCGTTTTCCCGTAGCCAAGTACGCACTGCTGCGAGAACAGGTGCTTGCCGAGGGGATCGTGGATCAGGTGCACGATCCGATGCGCGTGGAGGACGATGAGCTGCGGCTGGTGCACACGGCCGACTACGTAGACCGCTTCACGCATGGCCAGCTCGACGCCGCGGAGATTCGGCGGCTTGGCTTTCCCTGGTCGCCGGCGCTCGTGGAGCGCTCACGACGCGCCGTGGGCGGCACGATCTCCGCGGCGCGGCATGCGCTCGCAAACGGCATCGCGATGAACCTCGCCGGTGGCACGCACCACGCCTTCCCCGATCACGGCGAGGGCTTCTGCGTCTACAACGACATCGCCGTCACCATTCGGCTCCTCCAGCGCGATGGTCTCGTGCGCCGCGCCGCGGTGATCGACCTCGACGTGCATCAGGGCAATGGGACGCACGCCATCTTCGCGGGCGACGAGCGCGTCTACACATTCAGCATGCATGGTCGAAAGAATTATCCGTTTCACAAAGTGCCCGGCACCCTGGACGTCGAGCTCGCCGACGGCACGGGAGACGACGAATATCTCGCCCTGCTCGCGACCCACCTTCCGACAGTACTTGCCGCCGCTGCGCCTGACATCGTCTTCTATATCGCCGGGGCGGATCCGCACGAGGGCGATCAGCTCGGTCGTCTACGCCTCAGCTTCGCCGGTCTCGCGCGACGCGACGCGCTGGTCCTCGAGCGCGCGCGCGAGGTAGGTCTGCCAGTCGCGATCACCATCGGCGGAGGGTATGGGCGCGACATTCGTGACACGGTCGCCGTGCACACCGCCACGGCGCGCATCGCGGCAGCCATCCGCTGAGTCACGACGCATCTCGACGCGCCCCTTCCCCTAGTCACTCGCCACGCTATCCTGCGCACGATGCCTCCGATCCCCAGCCCACGCGCGCACGGCTTCACCAGCTCCACTACCGTCCCGCTCTTCTGGGCCGAGTACGGAGAGCCCGACGCGCCGCCCCTTCTGTTGCTGCACGGCGGGCCTGGCGCGAGCCACGACTACCTGCTTCCGCAGATGCTCGAGCTCGCACGCGAGCACCGCGTCGTGACGTACGACCAGCGTGGCGGCGGACGCTCCAGAACCGATGATGATCGCGCCGCGATCGGCTGGCAGGATCAGGTGGCCGACGTTGCGCGCGTCGCCGCCGAGCTCGGCGTGCAGCCGCTCACTCTGGTTGGCTACTCGTGGGGCGGGCTGCTCGCACTGCTCTACTGCCTCGAAAGCGCAGGCAGCCGCGCCGGCCCGATGCCCGCCCGCCTCGCGCTGATCGACCCTGCCCCGATCTCTCGCGTGTACCGCGCGACGTTCGAGGAGGAGTTCGCGCGTCGCCAGGCCGGCACTGCCGTCACCGCGCTGCGCGACGAGCTCCAGCGCTCCGGGCTGCGCGAGCGGGATCCGGATGCCTACCGGCAGCGCGCCTTCGAGCTGAGCGTCGCCGGCTATTTCGCCGACCCCGCGCGCGCGCATGACCTCACGCCCTTCCGCGTCACGGGCCGCGTTCAGCAGTCGATCTGGAGCTCGCTCGGCGACTACGACCTCGAGTCGGCGCTTGGCGCGATCCGACTTCCAGCATGGATCGCGCACGGGCGGCAGGACCCCATTCCGCTCGCGTCGTCCGAGGCCGCTGCGCGTGCCCTCGGTGCGCCCTGCGTCGTCATTGAGGACTGCGGCCACGTGCCCTACGTCGAGCAGCCGGCGCAGCTCTTTCCCCCCCTCCTCGCGTTTCTGCGCGAGTCGACGAATTCTCCTCCCGCTACGTAGAGTCCCGTGCCCGACGAGATCGTCCAACCGCACATCGCGACGCTCGACTACAACGGCCACCGGTACAACGTGAGCTGCCGTGTGGTCTTCGATGGCATCGAGTACGTGGGCAAGCTCTTCTTCGCCGACGAGGACTTCGAGGAGGACGGCCTGCCGGATCGCGGCGCGCTCCCCGGTCGCTCGCGCGAGGAGGTGCTCGTGCAGGCCCGCCGCATGACGACGCAGGACTTCGTGCTGCGTTATCGCCGCGCACTGGCCGAGAAGCGCCGCTATGTCGGCCTGCGCCGCGCGACGGAGGACATCCTCACCAAGATCCGCTACCTGAACCAGGTGTCGCTGTCCATGCGCGCCGGCCTGCTCGACGCCGAGGGCGCCGCTGCCGAGATCGACCTCACGGAGAAGCAGCTCCACGAGGTGGTCCGGCAGCTCCGCGTATACGCCGGCATCGAGAGCTGACGCGGGGCGCACCAGCGCCCGCTATCTTTCTCGGATGGACTCGAGGACCGCCGCGCACGCACTGACGCAGATCGCCGCGTATCTGGAGCTGCGCGGCGAGGCACGCTTCAGGAGCCGCGCGTACGAGCAGGCGGCGAGCGCACTCGTCGCGCTGGACGCCGACGACCTGGCAGCATTCGATCGGAAGGGCACCCTCGCCGAGACGCGCGGGATCGGTCCGACGACGCTCGCCGTCGTGCGCGACCTGATCGCCACCGGTGAGTCGCGCTACCTCGAGCAGCTCCGCGCCTCCGTTCCCGCAGGCCTGCTCGAGCTGCTGCGCATCCCATCGCTCGGCGCGGCGAAGATCGCGCAGATCCATGCGGCGCTGGAGATCGACTCGCTCGACCAGCTGGAGCAGGTGGCACGCGACGGTCGTCTCGCGACGGTGAAGGGGTTCGGTCCGCGCACGGTGGAGCGACTCGTCAAGGGGATCGAGCTCGCGCGCCGCTCGAGCTCGCAGCGGCTGCTGCCTCGCGCCCGCGCGGAGTCTGTCGTCCTCCTCGCCGCGGTGCGCGCGCATCCGGACGTCGTGCGCGCTGCGATTGCGGGCTCGCTCCGCCGCCATAATGAGACGATCGCCGACGTGGACATCGTGGCAGCGTGCAGCGGTGATCCGCACGCGGTGGCCACGTCGTTTGCCACCGCGCCCGGCGTCCGAAGCGTCGCGCACGCCGGCACGACGTCGCCGTCCATCACGTACGTGGACGGCGCGTGTCTCGACCTGCACTGCGTGAGCGACGCCGACTTCGCAGTCGCGCTCTGGCGCGCGACCGGCTCCGCGACGCACGTGCACGCCATGACTGCACGCCTCGCAGCTGCGGGCCATGCGGTGGCAGGCGACGCGATTCATGATGCGTCCGGCGCGCGCCTCCCCGTCGCGACTGAGCGGGAGCTGTACGCGCTCGCGGGGCTGACGGAGGTGCCGCCCGAGCAGCGCGAAGGCGGCGACGAGAGTCTGCCGCGCCCTGGCGACGTGCCTCCGCGGCTGCTGGAGCTCGGCGACCTGCGCGGCGTGCTCCACTGTCACTCCACCTACTCCGACGGCAAGGCGACGATTGCCGAGATGGCTGCAGCGGCGCGCGAGCGGGGGTGGTCGTATCTGGGAATCACCGACCATTCACAGGCGGCGTTCTACGCGGGCGGCCTGCAGCGCGACCGCGTGCTCGCGCAGCACGACGAGATCGACGCCCTCAACGCGAGCACTGCGGGCGACTTCCGCCTGCTCAAGGGGATCGAAGCCGACATCCTCGCCGACGGCGCGCTCGACTACGACGATGAGCTGCTCGACCGGTTCGATTTCGTCGTCGGCTCCGTACATTCCCGCTTCACCATGGACCAGCCCACGATGACCGCTCGCGTGCTCCGCGCGCTCGACGATCCGCGTCTCACCATCCTCGGTCATCCTACCGGGCGACTGCTCCTCGCGCGCGAGGCGTACGCGATCGACATGGTGCCAGTGCTGGAGAAAGCCGCCGCGAATGGCGTCGCGGTGGAGCTCAACGCCGATCCACATCGCCTCGACCTCGACTGGCGGCTCATTCCCCGAGCGCGCGCGCTCGGCGTGACGATCGAGATCGGGCCGGATGCGCACTCGCCGGCTGGGTTGGACAACGTGGCGTACGGAGTCGGAATCGCGCGAAAGGGCGGGTTGACGGCGCCGGAAGTGCTCAACGCCCGGTCGGCGGACGAGGTGCTCGCGTTCGCGCGAGCTCGTCGAGGCGGAACGACGTGCCGGGGGTGAGGAAGGCGCCCCGTCGCCCACGAGGTGCCGCGCTGCGCGCGCACGCGGGCGAGCTGCTCCGGCGTCTCCTCGCACAGTACCCGGACGCGCACTGCGCGCTCGACTTCCACAACGCGTTCGAGCTCCTCTGCGCGACCATTCTCAGCGCGCAGTGCACCGACAAGCGCGTCAATCTCGTCACGCCGGCGCTGTTCGCCCGCTATCCCGACGCGGCTTCGCTCGGGGCCGCGAGGCAGGAGGACGTCGAGGAGCTGATCCGGAGCGCGGGCTTCTTCCGCTCCAAGGCCAAGAATTTGATCGGCATGGCGACCGCGCTCGTCGAGCGGCACGGGGGGGAGGTGCCCGCCAGCATGGAGGAGCTCGTCGTCCTGCCGGGAGTCGGCCGCAAGACGGCCAATGTCGTCCTCGGCAACGCGTACGGACGCAACGACGGCATCACGGTGGACACTCACGTCACCAGGCTGAGCAATCGGCTCGCGCTCACCGACCAGAGCGATGCGGTCAAGATCGAGCAGGCGCTGATCCCGCTTTTTCCCAACGAGCACTGGACGATGCTCTCGCACCTGCTGATCGAGCATGGCCGCCAGCTCTGCGATGCACGTGCCCCCCGGTGCTCGGGATGCTTCCTTGCCGACATCTGCCCCTCGACCCTCGTCTGACCGGTGCACGGCTGCGCGGGTGGCACGACGCGCCCCTGTCCGGCTATGTTACCCCCTTCACCCCGTGCGGAGACGCCGTTGAAGACAGCCACTTTCGAGACCAACCGCGGGACGATCACCGCGGAGCTCTATGACACCGACGCTCCCAAGACCGTCGAGAACTTCGAGAAGCTCGCCAACGACGGCTTCTATGATGGCGTGAAGTTCCATCGCGTCATCGCCGACTTCGTCGTCCAGGGCGGTGATCCGCTCTCGCGCGATCTGCCTGATGGCGATCCGCGCGTCGGCACGGGTGGGCCGGGCTGGAAGATCAAGTGCGAGACCGCCGGCAACCCGCGCAAGCACGAAGTCGGCTCGCTCTCGATGGCGCACGCCGGCAAGGACACGGGCGGCAGCCAGTTCTTCATGGTGCTCTCGCAGGAGAACACGAAGCACCTGAACAACGTGCACACGGTGTTCGGCAAGATCACCGGTGGCCTCGACATCATGCAGCAGCTCAAGAAGAGCGACGTGATGACCAAGGTGCGCGTCGCATGAGCGCTCCGCAGCCAGGCGACAAGTCCGCCGGCTTCACCGGGCTCATTCTCGGCGCGATCGCCATCTTCGTGCTCGTCTTCGCGATCGTCCGGCTGACGAACGCGTCATACGCAGGCGAGGAGAAGGAAGGGGCGAAGTCCGCTGCGGTTGGCGCAGCGAAGTAG
>JAYUTY010000063.1:0-19861 GCA_043754875.1 Gemmatimonadota bacterium | reverse complement strand
CGGCACACGGCCCATGTGGAACGGCAGCCAGGCGAGCGTGAGCGTCACCCAGAACGCCGGCTCCGCCGTCGCCTGATAGAAGATGTTGAACACGAGCGCACCAGCGACCAGGGCTCGGTAGGGCCCGCCGCGTACGAGCGGTACCACGAGGAGCACGAGCGTCAGGACGAGCGCAAAGACGCCGGACTCGGCGAACATCGACACGTAGAGCGAGTGGAAGTTGCCATACCGATTCCCCGGAAAGATGTCCTGGAGGATCGTGTACGAGCTTCCATAGCCGAGTCCGAGCAACGCCCGGGGGACGGACTCGGTGGCCGCGGCAATGCCGCGCGTGATAAGCTCCATGTGCCCCTGTGACGATCCCTCAGCGGTGGAGAGCCGCTGCGTGAACGGTACGAGCGCGGTCAGCAGCCGCTCGGTCGTCTCCGGAGCGATCAGCAGAAAGACGCACACGGCGGCGACAGCGAGCGCCGCTGTGGCCCAACTCCCGGGGCGCGCCCTCAGCTCGCCACGCTCGAGCGCGGCGAGCGCCGAGGCGGTGAGCGCCGCGACGAATGCCGATCGCGACAGCGAGAGGACCAGCAGCGCGACCGTCAGCACGACGAGTGCCCGGCGCCAGCGCGCGCTCCGCTCGCCCTTCACGACGAGGTAGGCGTAGAAAAGGACGAGGAAGCCGGCGCGGTTGGGATCGAGCACCTGGCCGCACAGGCGCGGAAAGATCCCCGCGTATGCCGACGTCTCGAGGCGCACGTCCACCGGACCGAGATGAACCGCATCGGTCGCAGATGCGCCGACCCACGCGGCGATCTCCATCAGGTCGAACAGGAAGAAGAGCAGCAGACCGTATGCGGCGCCGCGCGCGAGCAGCGCGGGAAGGTCGTCTCGGTCCGCCGCGCTCAGCACGACGCCCAGCGCGCCGAAGATCTGGATGACGAGCAGCGTGACACGCGCAGCGGAGGTGCTCGCCTCGAGGCTCACGAACACGGACGCGAGCACGACCGCCAGCAGCGCGAGGAGCAGGGTGAGGAACGCGATCGTCGGGCGAGCGATGCGGATCTCACGTCGCCACGCGTGGCGACGTACGAGCTCGGACAGGACGACGAGCGGCGTCAGGGCGAGAAAAGGAGTGAACGCGAACCCGGTTCGCCCTCCGGCGAGATCGATGCGGTCTGCGCCCATCGTCGCGACCCAGAGCACGAGCAGGGTGCGATGCAGGCGATCGCCAGGCGGGACGGTGATGGGGTGCGGGTCGCGTGGCGGGTGGGGCGGCATGCAACGTATTATATCAGTTCATGCCGTACTTTCGCCCGCTCGCCTCCTCGCCGTTCCCGCTGCGGCGCCCCGTCCTGGCCGCCATCATGGCGCGCTTGGCGCTCGTCGCCCTGGTCGCGCTCGTCGGTTGCAGCAGGCTGCTCACCGACCCGCCGCGCTACGGAGAGGTCAGCGTCACGGTCGCGCGGTCCAACGGGGAGCCGGTCGAGGGAGCGCTGGTCACCCTCTTCACGGGCGATCGGCCGGTGCAGTACGCCCGCACGCCGTCCAGTGGCCGCTACACCTTCACGCAGGTCCCGTTCGGGCTGTACGGCGTCACGGTGTTTCCGCCAGACGGCTACGTGCTTCCGGAGAACGTCATCGGCGGCACAGCCACGAGCGTCGTACAGAATGTCGCTCTCACCGCAGAAGGAGTCGCGCCGATGACGTTCCGGCTTCTCCGAGTCGGCTCGGGCGCTCTGTTCGTCGAGACGCGCGATCCCAGCGGTGCCCCCGTCAGCGGGATCGAGGTCTCGCTGTACGGAAACGCGGGGATCCTCAGGCGAGAGCTGTCGACCGGTGGACGCGTGACCTTCGCGAACGTGCCGATCGGCGTCTACGGCGTCAGCGTGCGGCGCCCGAGGGGGTTCTACGACCTGCGTGAAGATCCGAATTTCGCGATCGACGAGCAGCTGATCGAGGGCGGCACGCTGGACTCCCTGCGCGTGACGCTGACGCCGTGCTCGGGCAGCGTGCGGGCGCGGGTGCGGGACGATGCCGGGATCGCCGTTCAGGGGATCGGTGCGCTGCTGTACGCGGGCGATGGCTTTGCCGCTCGTGCGACCACGGATGCAGCCGGCGTCGCCTCGTTCGAGGGCGTCGGGTGCGGCGAGTATGGGCTCGTTCTCGCTCCGCGCCTCGGCTACGAGGTACTCGCGACACGCGGACACGGCTTCGTCGACGCGCTGCCGGTATCGCGCGCCGGTCCGATCACGACGCCGACGCTGACCATTGCACGCAACAGCTGCAGCGCAGCAATTCGTGCGCGCGTGGTGGACGGCGCCGGACTGCCGGTGCCGAACGCGCCGGTGAAGCTGTACACCGCGGCGGGCGACTTTCGAGAGTCTTCCACCGATGCGGCAGGGAGCGTCTCCTTCGACCAGCTCCCGTGCACCGGGGAGTTCGGCGTGATGGTGCAGCCAGTGCCGGGCTATACGGTCGTGGGCGGCCGAGGGACGAGCTTCTTCGACGCGATCCGGCCCGGCGGACCAGACATCGTGTTCCGTTTCACCCGGTCCTGACTCGCACGCCCTGAACGGCGAGGCCGCCCCTAGTCGGCCGCGCCCGTCTGCGGCTCCAGCATCAGCCTGGTCTGCTCCGGATGGGGCGACGGTCCCGTCCACAGCTCCGCCCCCAATCCGACCGCCAGCGCGATGACCAGCCCGAGCACGGCTCCGAGCGTGAGCTGGACGACGGGTTTCGGGAATGTCGGATCGTCGGGATTGGCAACGTGCGGAGCGTCGACGACGCGGACCTTCTCCTTCCGGAGCAGCTCCTGAAGCTGCGCCTGCTTGAGCTGCTTCTGGAGGATCAGGAACTCCTCGTTCTGCATCTTCTGAGCGCGGACCCGGCGCGCGAACTCCATCGCCTTTCCGGGCATGGTCGAGAGGTTCTCATCGAGGCCTTCGGTCGCGACGGTCGTCGTGGCGAGCTGCTGGTCGAGGCTCTCGAGGTACTGACTTCCCACGCGATAGAGCTGGGTGTCGAGCTCGGTGATGCGCGCCGTCAGCTGCTTGTAGTCCTCGCTCTCGGCGGTCCGGCGGACGGACAGCTCCGAGCGTTTGTTCTCGAGCTCGATCAACGACTGCAGCAGGTCCTGGATTCCGCGGTTCGTGATCAGCGACGGGAAGGTGGCGAGCTGCCGATAGACTGTCGGGTCCGATCCGCCCTTCGAGCGCTGCCCGATGAGCGCGAGCAGCCGCGCGAGCGCGCTGCGCTCGATCCGCAGCGCGTCGAGGTGGCCGTTCAACACGGCGATGCGCTTGATCTCGGCCGTGGCCTGCTCTTCTGGGACAACGATCCGCGCGCGCTGCTGAAACCCCTTCAGCTCTTCCTCGCTGGCGGAGAGCCGCACCGCGTTCTGAGCGATCGCGCCCTTGAGCTCGTCCACCGTCTTGTCCACGTCGCCGGCCTCGGTGGTGTTCGAGTAGGCGACGTACTCACCGACCAGATGCGCAACCACCTGCGCCGCGAGCACTCGATCGGGATTTTCGTACGCGACTTCGACCAGGCGCGAGCCGCCCTCCTGCCGGCGAATGATCAGCTTCTTGTCGAGCTTCTCGCGAACCTTGTATCGCGGGAACAGCTTCAGCTTGATTCGATCCGGCCCATGCGCTCGTAGCGCGTCGTTGATCGTGATGGCCACGCTCCCAACGCGCATCGTGGCGCCCGGGGCAATCGTCGGCGCGATGGGCGCGGAGCCTTCGAGGTCGCTCGTTGCCACGTCGTACTGCCCATCCGAACGCCGCGTCAACGTGATCTTGCCGGAGACGTCGCTCGAATCCATCACGCGCGCCGAGAGAACGGAGGCGCGGCTCGACGCCGGCTCGCTGACGACCAGCGTGAGAGCCAGGGCGTCGATCGTTCCGTTCACCATGCGCTCGCTGCGCAACACACCCACCTCGGTCTCGAGCTCGTCCTTGCCCAGACCGGCGAGTCCCACGCCGGGCAGCGAGGAGAGCTGATCGGGAATCAGCCCAGAGGCCGGGCTGCTCTTGCTCTCGATGCGCAGGAGGGCCGCGCTGCGATACTGCTTTGACGCGAGGAAGGTCCAGAGCGCGACCGCGACGAAGACGCTGGCCGCGATGGCGAGCAGCAGCCAGCGTCGGCGCGCGACGCGTCGGAAGACGTCGCGCAGCGACTGATCCGGATAGTCGGTGTAGTCGATGGACCTCATTGCCTGATCGCCGTCGAGAATGTCACGGACAGAGTCCTGTTGCCGATGTCGATCCCGCCCGTCCTGCCGGTCGCGGGGTCGTCCAGGTATGACTGGAACAGATAGTTGAGGCGGGTTTGATAACTGTACTCTACGAGTGCGCGGACGCGACGCCAGACGGTGCTCGCCCGCATTCCGGCCAGCAGGGTGACGTCCGCACGCTTCACTTCCGGCACGATGGGCTCGAACAGCACGCCGTTGTCACGCCGAACACGGCCCGCGAACAGCCCCCATCGCCATGGCGCGCCAAAGACGTCCATCGCGACGGATTGGCTCGACGAGCCCGGCCCGATCGCCGCGCCGAGCAACTGGCCGCGCTCGGTGAACCCCTGCGGCACGTCCGTGCTGGTGTACGAGGTGCGGACCGGCCGAACGCGGAGCGTTGCGTCGGGCTCGAGGTACGAGAGCTCGGTCTGCAACCGGAGCGTACCCCCCAGCACCGCCCGATGTGCCCACTGCAGGCCCATCGTGTACCCCTGCGAGTGGTTGGGCGATTCGAGGAAGTCGCGCAGCGAGGTGGGATCCTCGAAGCGTGCCCACTCGCCATACGCCTCGAGGCCTGCCGCCGGGAAGACCCATCGCCCGAACAGCGACGACATCTGGTCGTGCCCCGTAGTGCCCGAGATCCGCAGCCGAGAAAAGCCGAGCTGCAGCTGAGGGTCGAAGTTCGGGCGCCAGGTGAGTGCGAGCCCGCCGAGCGAACGCGTCGTCGTCGTTTCGTTGAAGAACGGCGAGTCGTGCAGCCTCCCGGCAATGACGTCGAAGTCGAGCTCCCCGATCCCGGTGCGAAGCGCCGAAGAAGGACGGAGGAAGGCGTGCGGGAAGCCTGGCGCGTTGTTGCTGAGGATGATCGCGTTCCTGATGCCGGGTCCCCACCAGATGTTCTCGTTCGCAACTCCGAGCGACAGTGCGCCGGCGTTCACGGTGACGCTGCTCTGCCCCGCGTCAACCCATGCCGTGGCCTCGGTGCCGAAGCGCAGTGGCAGGTCGATCGACTCCGGTGGCGGATGGAACGGGTTCGCCCACGGACTGCGGGACGGAATCCGCCGTTCGGGATACGGGATCGCCTGAAAGCCCCGATTCTCCTCGGCGACGAACTGCGGTGCGAGCACGACGTGCACGCGACCCGCCACGAGATCGACCCCCGTGAGCTGCAGCGTGCTCACACCGCGCCCGCCGCGGAGCGACCCGTCGTTCTCGGAGTTCGGCAGCGCCGAGTTGCTGAGAACGCGCACCTCGGGTGCAATCACCGCGAGCCGCCGTCCCGGGAGGTGAGCAGTCGTCCGCGAGGGCGCACGAAGGAGGACGCTGTCGATAGGCGCCTGCCCCACGAGCTGCGCGAGGCGCCCACGCTCGGCCGTCTCGCTACCGATCGTGGTGAGCGGCACGACGACCTGCGCGGCCACCGGTGCCGAGTGGGCGACGAACGCGATCAGCAGAGCGCCGAGCGCGATCGGGCGCGCGCCGAGAGCCGTGGGCCCGGAGCGAAGTCTGCGCACGATGGGTAGGAAGGCGGGTAGCGGTGCGAGGGAGCGGCATGGTTAGCTTTCGCCACTCGATGACGCCCTCAATCATAACTCCCCGCCTGCCCCGGCGAGAGTCCGCGCGATGCCGACGGGGCGCGATGGTCGCCCTGTTCCTGACGATGCTCCCGTGGGCCGGAGCCACGTCCAGCCTGCACGCGCAGCTACCGTCGCGGCTCGACCTCGGGGGCGCGATCACGACTGGCGGCGAAGCTGAGCGCTATCTGCGAACGCTGCAGCTCGTCCAGCTCGTGCCACTCTATCCCTGGACAGTGCTCGAGCTGACCCCGCGCGAGGAGCGCCGGCTCGCACCACGAGGCAGTCATCCATGGCAGGCGAGATTCACCTCGCCCGACAGCGTGCCGCGTTTCGCGTGGCTCCGGCCAACGGAGCGTGTGATCCTCAACTCGGCATTCCCCTTCCAGAGCGGCGGCGGCCCGACATGGAGCGGCCGCGGTGTCACGGGCGAGCTCCAGGGCGGCTTTCGCGCCGCCTGGAATCGCGTGTCGCTGCAGGTCGCGCCCGTCGCGTTCCTCTCGCAGAACAGCGCCTTTCCGCTCGCGCCGAACGGACGCTTGGGCAATGCGCAGTTCGCCGATGCGCGATACCCAGCCAACATCGACTTCCCGCAACGCTTCGGGGATCAGCGCTATGGACGCGTGGATGCCGGGACCTCCACGCTGGCGATCGACGCGCCCGGCTTCGCAGTCGGGCTCTCCAACGCGCCCCAGCGCTGGGGGCCGGCGCGTGAGTACCCTCTCGTCCTGGGTCCCGCAGCCGGTGGCTTTCCCCACGCCTACATCGGTACGCGCGCGCCGGTCGACCTCCGCGCGTTCACGCTTCACACTCGCGTCATCGCCGGCACACTGACGAAGTCCGCCTTCTCGCCGATGGCGCGCACGGACAACGACCGCTTCGCCGCCGCCTTCGTCGTGAGCCTCATGCCGCGCGGCCTGGAGGGGCTGGAGGTTGGTGGGACGCGATTCTTCGAGACGCATGCGAGCCCTGGCCTCGCCCCACTCTCGCGCGTGTTCAGCGGCATCATCCGGCGCACTCCGCAGGCAAATCTCAACATCCCGAACGAGAACCAGATCGTCTCGGGCTTCTTTCGCTGGGCGCCGCCGCGCGCAGGTTTCGAGCTGTACGGCGAGCTGTATCGCGAGGACTATCCGGGCGACCTGCGGCGGTTCATCGAGAAGCCGGACGACCTGACGTCCTTCACGCTCGGCTTCCAGCGTGTCTGGACGCGCTCGGCTTCGCACTTCCGTGTGCTTCGCGCGGAGGTCGTGAATGGCGAGCTGTCAGCCCAGGAACGGGGGCAGCGCGGCTTCGACTATCCGATCTCGCCGTACACGCACTTCGAGGTCGTCGAAGGCCATACGCAGCGCGGACTGATCCTCGGCTCGGCCGAGGCCTTCGGCGGTGCGGCGTGGCACATCGGGGTCGATGACTTCACCGAGCGCGGACGTCGCACGTTCGCGCTGGAGCGCACGCTGCATCTCGACCAGCTTCCCAACCGGCCGATCAGCTTCGGCGACACGCATCCGGACGTGCTGTACGCGGCCCGATTCGAGGCGATGCGATTCGCCGGCACTCGCGATTACGGCGTCACACTCGTTCCGGCGCTGAATCTCAATCGCAACCTCGAGCGCGGCAACGATCGGTTCAATCTGTACGCGAGCGTTTCGGCGCACGGCTGGTAGCGACTGGCTGCCTAGCGCCGTACCAGCGTGACGATGATCGACGCCACCGACAGCGCCGAGCCGGCGATGAAGCTGCTGTTCCGGTCGAACCAGCCGCGACGGTCCACGAAGATCTGATCCTGGCTCCTCACGCCGGCCTGCAGCAGCTGGCTCTCCACGGGTGCGTCCTTCACGATCGTCTGCCCGTTCCGCACGACGCGAAGCTTGCCCAGGTCCCCTTCGGGACGCGCGCCGCCGGCCAGCGCCACCACTCCAGCCAGGCTCATGGTCGGATCGGCGAGGTACAAGCCGGGCTTCGTCACCTCGCCGAACACGAACACCGGCCGCATCAGCGTGAGGTTCACCGAGGGCGTCTTCAGCACGCGGCGGTATTCGGTCATCAACGTGTCGTACAGCACGTGCCACGGCATTCCAGCGGCTGCGCGCACGCCCACGAGCGGGAGCGTGAGCTGGCCGTTTTCGTTCACCTTGAAATCGCCGCCCAGATCCTTCTCGCGCCACACGAGCACCTTCACCACGTCGCCGGTGCCAACGATCACGCCGTCGGCGCCGCTGGGAACGGCAGAGCCCACCGGAGCCGTTTGGGCACGCGCGGTCGAAGCGAACAGCAGCGCGGCGAGGAGCGCGCTCAGGAAACGAGGCATGTGGATGAAGAGCACTGGTGTGGGAGCAGCCGGTCGTCGCGGAAGGCTAACCTGTCGGGGCGTCCCCCAGCCAGCCCAGCCTCGACTTCCCTACCCCCCGCTCGACTCATCGTTCGCCGGCGCGATTGCCGCCAACGTCAGCGCTCGCGCATTCCAGCCAGGATCGCGTCCGCGCGCGCGCCGTCGCCCACGAGCCGATATCGGATTAGGTGCATCACACGAGTGGGCCAGAACCAGAGCCAGAACGCCGCGCGCAGCGGCCACGGATAGAGGTCGCGCGCCATGCGACGGCGGTTTCGATCCCGCAGCCTGAGCTGCCACGCCGACGGCGGCGCGCTGCACGCCGGCACCCGGTGCGCGAGCCGCGCTGCCGGCATCCACCCCAGCCGCCACCCCGCCCGGCCGAGCCGGTACGACAGCTCCACGTCTTCCACGTACGCGAAGAAGTCCTCGCGGAACCCGCCAACCTCGCGCAGGGCGGCCGCGCGGAACAGGATGCAGCAGCCGCACAGAAAGGAGCATGGCGTGACGGTGGAGCCGTCGGCTGCCTGGCTCACGACGTCAGACACCAGCTCGCCATCGTGGTCGTGCGTCCCGAGCGCGCGCACCGCGTCCAGCCGGCCACCGGCGAACCAGACCCGCTTGGGGTCGTCGAATCGCGTGATCAAGGGAGCAACACCCGCCATACGATCGTCGCCGAGCGCGCCTTCCCGCAGGAGCCGCACGCAATCCGGATCGGCCACGGTGTCGTTGTTGACGATGAGTACCCACGCCGCCCCCTGCGCGAGCGCCCACTCGATCCCGCGATCATTTCCACCCGCGTACCCGAGATTCGCGCCGGTCTGGAGGTACGCCATCCCCGGATAGCGCGTGTGCAGCCGCTCGCCGCTTCCGTCAGCCGACGCATTGTCCACGAGCAGAATCTCGAGCTCGACGTCGCGCTGGGCGCGCAGCGACTCGATGCACGCAACGGTGTCGTCTTCACCGTTCCAGTTGAGCACGACCGCCACCATCCGCTCGCTCACGATCATTCGCTCTTCGCAGCAGCGCTGAGCAGCACCGTCTCGATCTGCTCGGCGGCTCGATCCCAGGTGAAGCCCGCCGCGCGCGCGATGCCGCGCGCCGAGAGGTCCGTGCGGAGCCCGGCATCGGCGCGCACGCGGCGCACGTCACTCGCCATCGAAGCGTGATCATCAGGATCCGAGAGCAGCGCCGCGTCTCCCGCCACCTCGGGGATCGACGTCGCATTCGACGCGACCACCGGCGCGCCGCACGCCATCGCCTCGAGCACCGGCAGCCCGAAACCCTCGTAGCGAGAAGGAAAGAGGAGACACTCGCAGCCGCGGTATAGCGCGGCGAGCTGCGCGTCACTCACGCTCGACGGATCGATGATGGCGGTCGCGACGCCGAGCGCGGCGGCGCGCAACATCACGTCGTCCCACTCGGGAAATCGCTCGCCGGCGACGACGAGCACGAGCGAGGGATCGTCGAGCCGGAGCATCGCGAGCACCTCCACCGCCGCGAGGAGATTCTTGTGCGGCTTTCGGTTGCCGACAGCGAGCAGAAAGGGCGCCCGCATCCCCGGCGGCAACGCCTCGTCCGGGGCCGGTGGCTGGAGAAAGCGCGTCGACACGCCGCACGAGACCACATCTATTCGTCCCGCCAGACCGGGCTCCGACACGAGCAGATCGTCGCGCGTGAACTCGGCATCCGTCACGATGCGCGCTGCGCGACGCGTTGCGACGCGGAGTAGCACGCGCACGGCGAGCCTGGTCCGCGACGACGCCACACCGGGCACGCGCAGATGGATCAGGTCGTGCACGGTCACGACGCTCGGTGGCCCGGCGTAAAGCAGCGGCACGTCCCAGTGCGGAAACCAGACGACCGCATCGCGCGGCAACGCGGCGGACAGTCGCGCCCAGCCGATCTGCGAGGCAAGCGAGTAGCGTCCGCCAGCGAGCTGCTGGATGCGCACCGTGTCTGGAAGCGCCTCGCGCTCGCACCAGTCACGAAGCTCCGCCTCGTCGCCGACGAGCAGCACGTCACGAAAGGCGCCGCGTCGTGCGAGCCTCGCGGCGATCTCGCGCGTGTAGCGCCCGATACCCGAGCGCCACAACGCGCGCGCGTCGACGACCAGCGCCGCGCGATGACCAGGCCCATCGTGCGGGCGAGTGGCCCGCTCGCTCATCGAGGCCGGCGAATCTTCCGCTCGTACACGCGCCAGCGCATGCGGTCGCGCGCGCCCATGTCACGCATCGGCTTCACGATCAGCGTGTTGTCCTCGAGCAGCCACGACGCCTCGGCGCCGATACCTTTCACGTCCTCGCCGCGCACCATGATCTCGTGGGCGAACACCGCGAGCACGCTCCGCGTGCGGAACTTCTTCTTCACGCCGAGCGCAAGCACGCGCGCCGTCTTGAGGGTTCGTTTTCCGAGCAGCAGGCGCGCGAGTCCGGTTGGCCAGAGACGACCGTTGCGGTTGTCGGCCAACGACACGTTGTAGTCCGGCACCGCGAGCATGAAGCCGACGTCCTCGCCATCCACCGATGCGATGAAGGCCAGCTCGGTCCGCAGCAGCGGCTTGATGTCCTTGGCCATGTGATCGAACTCGGCGCGCGTCATCGGCACGAAGCCCCAGTTGCGCTCCCACGCGTCGTTGTAGATCTCCCAGCACGCGGCCACATCGTGCTCGAACTGGTCGAGCCGGATGCTGCGGAAGGTGATCCGGCTCTTCTCCACGGCGCGATCGCGCAGCCGCTCCACGAACTCCGGCAGCTTGTAGCCCATCTCGGCCGCGGGAAACCAGAGCCCGAGCAGGTCCTTCGCCTTCTCGTGCTTGGCTCCCGCGCAGAGCGCGTCGTAGTACGGCGGATTCCACGCAGTCATGAATGTCGGTGAATGCTCGAAACCATCGACGAGGAGCCCGCACTCGTAGTTGGTGCTCGGGTTCATCGGCCCGAGCATCGACGTCAGCCCGCGTGTTGCCAGCCAGCCCGACGCCGCCGAGAAGAGCGAGTCGGCCACGGCCTGGTCATTCACGCACTCGAAGAAGCCCCAGAAGCCCGTGCGATCTTCGTTGAACGCGTTCGACGCGCGATTCTCGATCGCGGCAATGCGTCCGACGACTGCGCCCCCCCGCACCGCGAGAAAGAGCTCCCGGTCGGCCTCGGCGTAGAAGGGATGCTTGTCGCGGTCCAGCGCGTCGTACACCGAGATTCGGAGCGGGGGGACCCACGCCGGGTGCTCTCGCCGATTGTAGAGCGTGAACGGAAAATCCACGAATCGATTCAGATCGCTGCGGGAGGCGACGCGAATGACTTCCAGGGACATGACGATGGAGGGTAGTGGCTTACGAAATCAGATGCGCGAATGTAATACTGCGTCCCGATGAACGCTTCGATTTCGCTCGCCTCGTCGCGCGTCGCGCGACCTACCGCCGACCGCGCGCTGCAGGCAGCCGCCGCTCTGCTCTCCGTCTACGAGCTCGCGGCGGTCGCGCCGATGATCAACTACACGCGCAGCACCGGGGCGGCCGGGCCGCTCGCGCTGCACGCGCTCCTGCTCACGCTCTCCGCCACCGCGGCACTCGCTCCCGCGCGTCTGCCGGTGTGGCTGCGCACCTGGCTCCTCCAGCTCATCGGGCCGTTGCTCTACGTCGAGCTGCGCTGGCTCATTCCCGGCACCGCGCTGCCGCACCAGGACGCGCGAGTCCGCGGGTGGGAAGCCGTGCTGCTGCACGACGACCCCTCGCGCACGCTCGCGCCGCGCTTCCACGGCGTTGCGTTGAGTGAGCTCTTTCACCTGGCGTACGCCTCGTACTACGCACTGATCTACGTGCCGCCCGTGCTCCTCTACCTGCGGGGCCGGCGAGAGGAGTATGCCGCGACAATCCTTGCGCTCGCGGTGGCGTACGCGGTGTGCTTCTCCGCGTACCTGGTCTTCCCGGTGGATGGACCACGTTTTGTCGCCGGCCCTGCCGGTGCGCCGGAGGGGCCGATCCGCTCGGCGGTACTCTGGCTGCTCGCGGTCGGCTCGTCGCGCGGCACGGCCTTCCCGTCGTCGCACGTCGCCGCGTCGGTGACGGCAAGCATCTTCGCGCTACGCTTCCAACCACGCATCGGCGTCATCGTCGCCGCCGTCACCGCGCTCCTGGTGGTGGCCACGGTCTACGGCGGCTTCCACTACGGCGTCGATGCCTTCGCAGGCCTGGTCACCGGAGCGGTCGCTTCGGGCATCGGCGTGATGCTGTGGCGCCGACTCGCCATGGACGGCGCACAGAGCGCGACCGCGGCCTGATAGTGCGCCTGATCCGCTGCAAATGGCAGCGGAAGGGAGGGCAGATCCATCACGCGCAACGCCAGCGGCCGCTTTCCTTCGCGGTGGGCCTCGAGTCCGACGATCCCCACGCCGATCGCCTTCAGCTCCGCCTCCACCCGACACCAGAGCCGGAGGAACTCGCGACTCGGATCCCCGCCGCTCATCACCGCACGCTCGAGCGCCTGCCGCTCGCTTGCGTCGAGCACGCGGCTGGCGAGGCGCTCCCACTGCTCCATCGAGCGACGACGCTCGATGTCCACTCCCACCCACGACACCCGGCTCGCAGCGATCAGCATGACGTCGTCCGTGTGGGCGACGCTGAACCAGAGCGACGCGGGATGCGCCGCGGGAACCAGCTCGGGCTTGCCGTGCTCGCCATTGCGAAGGCGCACCTCGCGCGGCGCCACACACAGGAGATTGCCGAGCAGTGTGCGCAGACGCAGCCGCCCGATCGCGAAGCGTCTTGCAACGATGGGGTTCAACAGCTCCTCGTACCGCTTCTGCTCGTCGGCTGCGAGCAGCCCGAGCGCGGACTCCAGCTCGTCCGACTCGTGCAGCAGGCTCGCCGTGCACACCACGACGTCGTTCGTCCGCAGCGCGCGCGCCAGATCCGGCGCAGGCCACGTCGTGACGTGAATGATGGGAAGGTTGGACACTACTTCGCTGCTCCGGTTGTCATGGGCACATCCCTTCGGTCGAGCTCGGCGACGGCGCGCGCGATGGCGTCGACGGTGGCGCGGAGCTCGTCTTCGGTGTGCGTTGCGGCGATGAAGAAGCGCAGCCGCGCCTGGTCGTTCGGCACCGACGGCTCCACCATCGGCTGCACGTTGATGCCAGCGTCGAACAGCAGGGCCGACAGTCGCATCGCGCGCAGGGAATCGCCGACGATCACCGGGATCACCGGCGTCCCCTCGCTGGCTCCTGTGTCGAGCCCTGCCCTTCGGCAGCACGTCAGGAAGAGCTCTGAACGGGCGCGCAACGCCGTCACACGCTCCGGCTCCCGCTGCAGCTTCCGGAGCGCTTCGAGCGAGGCCGCCGCATTGCTCGGCGTGATGCCGACGCTGTAGACGAAGCCCGGCGACGTGTACTTCAGGTATTCGACGAGCGGCGCGCGGCCGGCGATGTAGCCGCCGCAGCTCGCGAGCGACTTGCTCAGCGTCCCCATCCAGATATCGACGTCCGCGGCGTTCACACCGGCGTGCTCGCTGATGCCGCGGCCCGTGGCGCCGAGGACGCCGAGCGAATGCGCCTCGTCGACCATCAGCATCGCGTGATGCCGCGTCTTGACCTCGACGAAACGCGCGAGGTCCGGGATGTCGCCGTCGGCGCTGTAGACGCCCTCGATCACGACGAGCGCACGCCGGTGCTGACTTCGCACGCGCGCGAGCATTGCATCGAGCGCCTGCCAGTCGTTGTGCGGAAAGATCAGCCGGCGTGCGCCCGAGAATTCGGCGCCCTGCATCGCGCTGTTGTGCATCAACGCATCGCACAGCACCACGTCCTCCGATCCAAACAGATGCGCGATCGTCGAGACGTTGGCCGGATGACCGCCGATGTAGACGATCGCGTCCTCCACCCCGATGAAGTGGGCGATCTCGCGCTCCAGGTCGCGGTGAACGGACCGCTCTCCCGACACCACTCGGCTCGCCGACACCGAGCTGCCCCACTGGTCGAGCGCCGCCTGCGCCGCCCGCGTCACGTCCGGGTCGCCCGAGAGGCCGAGGTAGTTGTAATTGGCGAAGTTGACGAGCGTGCGCCCTCCGATCGTCGCGTGGCTGCCGGTCACTCCCTCGTGCACGTGAAAGAACGGGCTCGTGATCCCGTTGCTGCGCAACTCGTCGAGGCGCGCCTGGAAGATCGCGAACTCCTCCCAGCTGCTCACGTCCGTCGAGCTCGAGTCCGACGGCCCATACGACGCGCGCTCCATCGCAACGGGCGGCCTCGCCTCGGGCCGATCGTTCGCGCCGAGGCCGGCGAGATGCGCCGCGAAGCTCCGCAGATCTGGCTGTGCCCACAGCTGCGCCGGATCGATGCGACGCCCGAACCGTCCCTCGAGCGAAACGAGCAGCCGCGTGGCCGCGAGCGAATCGAGGCCAAGCTCGCGCAGCCGCAGCCGGGGATCGAGTCGTGCTCGCTCGATCTGCAGCTCCTCCTGGATCCAGTCCAGCACGTACGCGGTGATCGCGTCTTCCATCGCGACGCGGTCGCTGCCGGGCGCACGCCACTGGCCGACGACCTGGAGCTTCCCGTCGAGAAACGCCGTCCGGCACGCCCGTCGCTGGATCTTGCCGCTCGACGTCCGCGGGATCGTGTTCTGCCGGATCAGCACGATCTCGTCGGGAATGATCCCGACGGTTGTGACCAGCTCACTGCGGACGTCCTGGAATAGTGCGGCGTCGAGCGCGGGCGTGTGCTGGCGCGCGACCTCGAGCACGAGGATCAGCCGCTCGCGCCGCTGCTCCGAGACGCCGAACGCTGCCGAGTACCCCGCGCGCAGGCTCGGGTGGCTCCGCTCGGCGGCAACCTCGATGTCGTGCGGGTAGTAGTTGCGCCCGTCGCGGATGACGAGATCCTTGAGCCGGCCCGTCACGACGAGCTGCCCGTCCACGAGCACTCCGAGGTCGCCCGTGCGAAGGAATGGGTGCGGCGATCCGGTCAGGTGCGCCTGGAAGGTCGCGGCCGTTTCGGTTGGGCGATTCCAGTAGCCGACGGCGACGCTGGCGCCCGACATCCAGATCTCGCCGACCTGGTCGGGTGCGGAGCGACTGCCCGTGTCGGGGTCGACGATCACCAGCAACTGCTCGCTCGCCGGCGTTCCAGACGCGACGAGGGTCACCGCGCTGGCGCTCTCGCCCGGAGCGCGGAGCTCTCCCTCCTCCAATCGACGACGATCCGCGGCGACGGCGACAGGCGCCTCCTGCTGCGGCCCTCCCGACACGAACAGCGTTGCCTCGGCGAGTCCGTAGCAGGGCATCACGACGTGCTCACCAAGCCCCGCACCGGCGAACGCCGAGGCGAAGCGGGCGAGCGTGTCGGCGCGCACCGGTTCAGCGCCGTTGAACGAGGCGCGCCACGCCGAGAGATCGAGGGCGGCGCGCTCCTCGGGCGTCGACCGTTCGACGCAGAGATCGTAGGCGAAGTTGGGCGCGCTGCTCAGCGTGGCTCCGTATCGCGACATCGTCTCCAGCCAGAGCATCGGCCGCTGGATGAAGCTCGCGGGCGCCATCAGCAGCGCTGGCAGCCCCGCGTAGACCGGTTGCACGATGCCGGCAATCAGCCCCATGTCATGAAAGGGCGGCAGCCAGAAAACGAGCTTGTCGTCGGGCCGATGCGCACAGACTCGGTGGATGATCGCGGAGTTGTGGAGCAGGTTGGCGTGCGCGAGCATCACGCCGCGAGGGTCGCCCGTTGAGCCCGACGTGTACTGCAGCATGGCGAGGGCAGAGCCGTCAGCTGGCCGGCCGCGCCACTGCTGAGGGTCGGCGATCGAGAGGGCGCCTTCATCGAGCCAGACGATAGAACGCAGTTCGGGGGTGAGCTCGAGCCAGCTGTCCAGCCGCGCGAGAAAGGCGGTCGGTGCGAGGACGACGCGCGCGCCGGAATCCGTGGCGATGCGCGCCACGCGCGCGTCGGCGCGGCGCGGGTTGGGCGGATACGACGGCACGGCGATCGCGCCCGCGTAGAGACAGCCGAAGAATGCCGCGACGTAGTCCAGCCCTGGCGGGATGAGGAGCAGGACGCGGTCGCCCGGGACGATGTGCTCCGCCAGCCGGACCGCGATGGATCTCGCGCGCTGAGCGAGGCCATCATACGTGAGGGTGGCCTCTTCTTGCCCGTCGCTGCTGAGGAAGCGGAACGCCGAGCGGCCGGCATGCGTCGCCGCACGGTGCTCCAGCAGCTCGACGAGCGTCCTGACGCCCGCGGCGCGTGCATCGTCGCGCAACAATTCCTCTCCTCTCACTCGCTGCGCTCCTCAGCTGGTCCCGTGGATGCGGCGAGGCTCCGTCCTCCGAGCCAGCCCTGCGCGAGATACCAAAGATAGGTCTCGCGCACCCCGTCCTGCAGGGGGACGCTCGCTTTCCACCCGAGCTCGGCCCCGATGCGAGAGGCGTCGCACAGCCACCAGCGCGGACTCGCGAGGGCAACCTTGTTCCGGGTCAGGAGGGGCGTCCGCCCGCTCGCCAACGCGTACAGGTCGCCGAGCGCTGCCGCTCCCTCGAGCACGGCCCGCGGAAGCTGCACCTGGAACGGGCTCGAGCGCGCTACGGCGGCGATCGTGGCGTACAGCTCGCCCCACGATACGGAATCCGTGTTGGCCACGAAGTACGTTCGGCCGATCGCCGCTGGCTGCTCGGCGGCGAGGATCAACGCGCGGACCAGATCGCGCACGTGGACGATCGACATTCGATGGTCGCGCGGGGTCGCGAATACGGCGACGCGGGCCGCCGCCTGCGCGAACGCCGCGAGAAAGTCACGATCCCGCGGCCCGTAGACCGCGCTCGGCCGCACGACGACAATGGGCAATGCCTGGCTGAAGCGCGCCGCCGCCTGCTCCGCGTCGAGCTTGCTCTGGCCGTAGCGCTCCACCGGGTGCGGCGCGTCGTGCTCGGTGACGGGCTCGCTGTCAGATGACGCCGGGCCAGCCGCCGCCTGTGACGAGACGATGATCACGCGTGCCGGCCGATCGTCCCGCTCGGCGAGCGTCGAGAGGATGTTCGCCGTGGGGATGACATTGCCGGCGCGGAAATCGGCGTGCGTCCGCCCGCGCGTGAGCCCGGCAAGGTGAAAGACGTGCGTCGCGCCATCCCAGACTGCGGATCGCTGCACTGCGCCCGCGTCGAGCAGGTCGGCGCGATGTATGTCCACGCGTGGATCCTGCGCGTGCGCGGTCGTCCGCGGCCGGAGCAGCGCCCGCACCGTCGCTCCTCGGGCGAGCAGTGCGTCCACGAGGTGCGAGCCGATGAATCCCGACGAGCCGGTGACGACGGCGATCATCGGCGCAATATGGAGCGGCGTAGCCCTCCCCGCTCCGCCCGCACTGGAAAGTGCGCGGGGATCGCGTAGCTTCCTCGTGGCGGCATGCACGGCGCCGCCATCGGGCCCTTAGCTCAGCTGGTTAGAGCAGCGGACTCATAATCCGACGCGCGTGGGTTCAAGTCCCACAGGGCCCACTCATCTTCTCCGCGCCAGCGTGACACGCGTTTCGATCACCGTCGACTTCGAGCCCGACTGCCCGCCGTACCTCAGCTCGACGTTCCGCGGGATCGAGGAGGGCGCCCCCGCACTGCTCCAGCTCTTTCGCGAGCTGAACGTCCGCGCGACGTACTTCACGACGGGCGACGTCGCCACGCGATATCCGGATTCGGTTCGCGCGCTGCTCGACGAGGAGCACGAGCTGGGCTGCCACGGCATGACGCACGCGGCGTTCGACACGATGGACGACGCGACTGCGCGTTGGGAGATCGATCGCTCCGCTGCGATTCTCCGCGAGTTCGACGACGTGACGTCGTTCCGCGCCCCGTATCTCCGATTTCCCGAGCGCCACGTCCGGCTCCTCGAGTCCGCGCGCTTCACGCTCGATTCTTCGCTCGCCAAGTACAAGCGCTCCTACCACGCGCCTCGCGTACCAACGACTCTCGCGCGCATTCCCGCATCGATGACGTCGTCGGTCCTCCGCCTGCCAGCCATCATTCGGGATCCGTGGCTCTCCGCGCTGTCGGACCCGATCGTGCTCTTCGTGCACCCGTGGGAGTTCGTGGATCTGCGCCATGAGCGACTTCGCTACGACTGTCGCTTCCGCACAGGCGACATCGCGCTGCGCTGCCTGCGCGAGGTGATCCAGCTGTTCCAGGCACGAGGCGCACGCTTCGTCCCGATGCGGGAGCTGGTGCCCGCCGAGTGACCGGTTCGCAGCGCCGGCTCGTGCGCCTCGTGGTCGCGGCGATCTGCACGGTGCTGCTCGTCCTGGCCGCCCGATCGATCGACATCGGCCGCACGCTCATCGAGCTGCGCGCGGCACACCTCTGGTGGCTCGCCGCCGCCACCGCGAGTTACCTCCTCATCCTGCCGCTCTGGGCCGAGCAGTGGCGGCTCCTCTCGCCGACTGGATCGCGCGGATCGCGGCGCGAGATGTTCGCCGTCGTCGCGATGGCCGCCTCCGCGCACAACACGATGTGGGCAATGGCCGGCGAGACGGCCACGGTGCTGCTGCTCGTCACTCGCATCGGCGTGGAGCGCGCCGCAGCCGTCGCCGTGCTGCTGCTCGATCAGCTCCTCGTCGGACTGGCAAAGATCGTCCTGCTCTCCGCTGCCGCTCTCGTGCTGTCGAGCCAGACGCTCGTCACCAGCGGCAGCCTCGCCGATCTTCGCGCCAGCTATCGCGGCGCGCTTGCGCTCGTCGCGGCTGTCGTCGTGCTGCTGGTCGCGCTCCTCGTCCTCGCTCATCGTCACGACGTCGCCATCGCACGCACGGCCTCCTGGGTACCCTCGCGCCTGCGTCCACACGTCACCGCGGTTGCACGGGCACTCGCGCCGCTCCGCGACCGGCGCGCCCTGTTCGCGTTCCTCCTCGCGCTGGCGAAGAAGGGCTGCGAGCTGGTTGCGATCGTCTTCGTGCAGCGCGCGTTCGGCGTCGACCTCCCATTCGCCAGCGCCGTGCTCGTTCTCGCGGCGCTGAACCTCGCGACGATCGTTCCCGTGGTCCCCGGCAACGCAGGCGTCTACGAGGCCGCCGTCGTGTGGACGTACGTGCGACTCGGCGTGCCGCTCGAGCGCGCGACCGGAATGGCGGTGGCGCAACACGCCTGCTACCTCGCGGCGCTGGCCCTGCCCGGCTATCGCTGGCTCGCGGGCTCCGATCCGTTGCGGAGCGCCGCCGCCGCCGCGTAGAGGTGCAGGTGCAGCTCCGCCACGTCACGCCAGTCGTACGGCGGCGGCGCCGCTCGATTTCTCCCGGCGAGGTAGCGCCGGAATGGCACATCCAGAGCGAGCCGCGACATCTGGCGCACGAGCTCTGCATCGTCGCTCGCCAACAATCCGTTCACCCCGTGCGCGATGAAGTCGCGTGCGCCGCTCGCGCGCATCGCGATTACAGGAAGGCCAGCCGCGCGCGCCTCGAGCGCCGCGATTCCGAACGACTCCCGCTCACTTGGGAGCACGAACACGTGCGCTCGCCCGTAAAGCTCTCGCAGCGCCGGACGCTCGAGCTGTCCGACGAGCTGCACTGTCGCCGCGACGCCCAGCTCCGCGGCGCGCCGTAGCATCGCCGGACGCTCCGGCCCATCCCCGGCGATGATCAGTCGGAGCGCCGGCGCGCCCGCGACGAACCGCGTCGTCGCGGCAAACGCGTTGATGAGCTCGAGCGGACGCTTCTTGCGCGACAGCCGCATTGCAGTCACGAAGACGATCTCGGCATCGTCCGTGTGCGGC
>JAYUTY010000062.1:0-2380 GCA_043754875.1 Gemmatimonadota bacterium | reverse complement strand
GGCAGGGAGCAATACCGTCGTGGCGTCGGCGCTGGCGTTGGCGCCGGTGGTGATCAGGGCGACCGCCGTTCCCTAGGGTGGCCGCAGGCCACTGCAGTAAAGTCGCAACTGCCGCTGCACTACACGGGTAACTACGTAGGACTCGGTACTCGGACTGGCAGACCAGCCCCTAGAATGCGGGGCTGTGCGTGGACGATGGCGGTGCCATCCCTACTGACGCGGTCTGAGGGTGAATGCCGGAGCGGCGAGTCGTGGCTCGGCAGCTCGTCGCACACGCGATCTCGCCAGGCATTCTACGGGGCCGTGTGCCAGTCCGAGTACCGAGTCCTACGTAGTTGCCCGTGTACCGAAGTGGCTGTTACGCCTGTACAGCAGTGTCCGTTTCTACTTGATGGGCACTTCGTTCTTCTCGTGAATCGTCTGCAGCTCGGTGATCTTGAGCTGTCGCGTCAGGGTCGGCAGCCGGAGAAACGTGATCTCGCCGACCTTCTTGCCGAGGAGCGCGCGCCCGATCGGCGATGACATCGTGACGTGGCCGTCCTCGAGCTCGCCCGCGTCGCCGAAGACGAGGTGGTAGATCTCCTTCAAACCGCTCTTCTCATCGATGACGTGCACCGTGCTGCCGAGTCCCACGCTGTCCGTGGAGATCTGGGTCACGTCGATCGACGACAGCTTGCTCAACCGCTCGCGCAGCTGACTCAGTCGTGCGCGAACGAACTGCTGACGCTCCAGGGCAGCCTTGTACTCGCTGTTCTCCCGGAGGTCGCCCATCTCGACGGCCTTCCGGATCTCGTTGGGAAGGGTGACGTTGAGCTCGAATTGGAGCTTCTCGACCTCGTCACCGAGCTGTGCCTTGATCGCTTCGATCATCGGAATGCCGGACTGCGGGACACAAAAAAAAGGTGACGCCCGGCTGTGGGCCGGGCGCCGCATGCCTGCATTCTATCGTCGCGGCGCAACGGGGGCAATTCTTCCTCCTCGCGCATGAGGTCGATCGTCAGCGAGGTGGTGCCGGGCGTGCAGCAGATCCTGTTGCGCGGGTGGGTCGGGCGTGCGATGGGCTACGACGTGCGGGCCTACGTGATCGACGGCGTGCTGATCGATACAGGCTTCCCACGCGCACGCGCGGCGATACTCGCCGCCGCATCGACGCTCGGCGTGCGCGGTGCCGTCGTGACGCATTGGCACGAGGATCACGCCGGCAACGTGCCGGTGCTCGCGGCGCGGGGCCTGCCCCTTGCGATGGACCCGGCCTGCGAAACGACGTTGCGTGCGCGGCCGGCGATCGCGTTCTACCGGCGCGCCGTCTGGTCGCGCTCTCCGGCGCTCCGCGGCGTCGTGCTCCCGTTCGATCCCGCGCCGCTGCGCATCATTGCGGCGCCGGGTCACTCGAGCGATCACGTCATGGTCTGGGACGCGTCGCGGCGGATCATCGCCAGCGGCGATCTCTTCCTGGGAGTCAAGGTGCATGTCGCGCACGTGCACGAACGACCGAGGGCGCTCGTGGCGAGCCTGCGCGCGGCGCTCGCGCTCGATCCCCTGATGCTTCTCGACGCGCACCGAGGCGTGCTTGACGATGCGGCTAGCCGGCTGCGCGCCAAGGTCGCGTTTCTGGAGCAGATGATCGACGAGATCGAGACGCTTGCCGCTCGAGGTGTCGGCGTGCGATCGATCCAGCACCGACTCCTGGGGCGAGAGGGCACGATCGGGTGGCTCAGTCGAGGCGAGTACTCCAAGCGGGCATTCGTCCGGGCCGTGCTCGGCGAGGGACGCCGCTAGCCCGGGCAGGACTCGTGGAAGGGTGCAGTCAGCTCCGTGCACTCTCCCGCTCCAGGGTGCGTGATCAGCGGTCGATGATGGGCAGGTCCGCTCGCCACGGCCCCACCGCGTCTCGGTAGCGCTTCGCCATGACCCGCGCGATCTGCGCCACGTGTGCGAGATCGTGCGCGACCCAGGTCGCCAGCAGCTGGCGGAGAGCCGCCGTGCCAAACCCGGGATGATCCGCGGTCAGGGCGAGCGCGTCTCGGTCGATCGGCAATGACCTGAGGCTCGCCAGGTTCTGCGCGCGCACGCGCGCGAACTCGTCGAGCAGGTCGACGAGCCGCTTCTCCGTGGCCTCGCGGAACTGTCCTGCCGGGTCGAACGCCGGTTTCGAGGACGGGGATGCCGGTGGCCAAGTCGAACGTCATCGCGTGTTTGGGCAAGTGGAGTGGTCATAGTTGCCCACGACACAACGACGCTGCCAGCGTCAAATTCGTCGTCTTCCGGGGAATTCCCGCCACGGGCAGCCGACATCGAAAGAATCAGCGATCGTTCTTTTTGCGTGCGCCTGCTAGTGTGCTGTCCAGATAGCTTCTTGCATTATCCTTGCGGCGGTTCT
>JAYUTY010000061.1:0-2384 GCA_043754875.1 Gemmatimonadota bacterium | reverse complement strand
TGTAGAGGTCGTGGATCGAGGCGGGCCGAACGCCGACGGCCTGCCCAAGCTCCCAGAGCAACCAGCGGGCGTACTCCTTGGCCTCGCCGTTGCCGAAGACTGCCGTCTGCGCCAGCTCGTCCATGAGGGGCGACGCGAGGTTCGCAGGATCGGTGACCGAGAGCTGCGCGCCGTCGATCGAGACGGTGCTGGCGAAGCGGGCGTTCAGGGCGTCGATGTCGTGCATGCGATCCTCACAATTGTGCAATCGGCGGCGTGCCGACGGTCGGTGCGGGCGAATTCGTTCAAGCTGACCCCCGGCAGGGCGGGTCGCAAGGCGGTGCGCGCGTCTAGAGCACGCGTGACGGATCGCTCTTGGGAAGCAGATCCCATTCCTGCCGAGCCTGGTCCGCGTCGGCGCGTCCGAGCATCGCGTAGGTGAACTGCTTCCCGAGCTCGACTCCGGGCTGGTTGAAGGCATCCACGCCGTACAGCTGGCCCGCGAAGGCGGTCGCCATCTCCAGCAGCATGAGCAGCCCGCCCACGTGCCAGGCGTCCACCCGCTCGAGCGTCAGCGTCATGTTGGGACGCCCGCGCCGCGCGAGCGCGCCGGCGGTGGCGCGACGCTCGATGTCGAGCAGCTCGCTCAGCCGATGTCCGCCCAGGTAGGCCAGCTCGGGAATGTCGCCGTGCAGCTTCGGGATCTCGACGTCCACCCCGCCATCGTCCACGCCGATGAAAGTCACCGTCTTGTCGCCCGGCCCCTCCATGAACAGCTGGACCTTGCTGTGCTGGTCCGTTGCGCCGAGCGCGCCGAGCGGCGTCGGGCCGAAGCCGGCGTCTCCGGGCACCCGATGTTTGCCCAGGCTCTCGGCCCAGAGCTGAACGAACCAGTCGGCCATGTCGCGTAGCGCGTCGCTGTAGGGCATGAGCACCTGGATCTGGCGACCATGCTTCGTGTCGGCCAGGTACTGCAGCGCGGCGAAGACGCCGCCGATGTTCTCCGTGAGCTCGGGCGACACACACCGGTCGCGCATGCTCGCCGCACCGGCGAGCAGCTGCGTCGTGTCGATGCCGATCAGCGCCGCAGGCAGTACACCTACCGGCGTCAGCACGCTGAACCGCCCGCCGACGTTCGCTGGAATGTCGAGCGCGGTGATCCCCTCTGCCTTCGCAATCGCGCGCAGCGCGCCCTTGGTCGGGTCGGTGACGAAGACGATCTTCCGCTTCGCGACGTCGTCACCCAGCGCGGCCGCGAGTCGCGCCCGCACGATGAGGTACTGGGCCATCGTCTCCGCGGTGCCGCCCGACTTGGAGGTGACGACGAAGATCGAGCGGGAGAGATCCAGCCGTGCCAGTAGTGCCGAGATGTTGGCCGGATCGACGTTGTCGAGCACATGAAGGCGCGGCTCGCCACCGCGTGCGGCGTCACTCAGGAGATTCCACTGCGGCGGCCGGAGCGCGGTTCGCAGCGCGATCGGACCCAGCGCCGACCCGCCGATGCCGAGCACCACGACGTCGGTGGGGCGATCGTCACCAGCGCGGAGCGCACGGACGAAGTCGAGCGTCGATGCGTGGAGTGCGGCGTCATCCGGCAGGTCGAGGAAGCCGAGCGTGCCCGCGGCATGCTGCTCGTCCACTGCACGGCGCGCCGCGCGGAAGCGCTCGGCAATCCCACTCCACTCCTCCGCTGAGATCGCGCCATCGATCGGCGGCGCCATCATGTTCGTGTAGTCCAGCCGGAGCGTCATGAGCGGGTGCGGTTAGACGGTGATGGCGAGCCCGTCGAAGGCGGGCTCGATGCCACACGGCAGCTCGGCCGCGAGGCTTGCGTGCGACGTCTGATGCGTGAGATGCGTGAGAAACGTCCGTTCCGCGCCCACCGCCTCCGCCACGCGGATCGCTTCGGAAATGCTGAGGTGCGACGGATGCGGAGCGTGGAACAGCGCATTGACCACGAGCACGCGCGCACCCCGCAGCAGTGCAACTGCATCCTCCGGCACCGACTTGGCGTCGGTGACGTACGCGAGCGGCCCGATCCGGTATGCAAATACTGTGACAGCCCCGTGCGGCACGGGCACCGCCGTCACCTCCGCGCCGGCGATGTGCACCGTCTCTCCCGCACCGATCGGGATGGCGCGGCCCTGGGGCTTCGTCGTGCCCGGCAGCGGACGGATGCTGTCGTCGAAGATGTAGGCGAACTTCTGCGCCAGCAGGGCGAGCGTCTCGGCCGACCCGTACATGGGAAGGTGCACGTCGCGACGCGCGGAGATGGCGCGCAGGTCGTCGATGCCGTGCGTGTGATCGGCATGTCCGTGCGTGAAGAGCACGGCGTCGATGTCGCGCGTGCCGGCGCGGATGAGTTGCAGGCGCAGCTCGGGCGGCGTGTCGATCAGGAGCGTCGC
>JAYUTY010000060.1:0-7097 GCA_043754875.1 Gemmatimonadota bacterium | reverse complement strand
GCCGGCCGGTCCGACGGACTGGTCCAGCGTGGGTCGCAACGATCCGTGTCCGTGCGGCTCCGGAAAGAAGTTCAAGAAGTGCCACGGCGCGACGCTCTGACGATCGTCGCTGCAGCGGTTCGATGATGGACCGTGGTCCGGTGCGGGATAGCCTGTGAGAGCCCGTCGCGCCATGCGACGGGCTCTCACCGCATTCAGGAGCGCCAGGTGGCCACCCCGATCCGCATCGCCTCGTCACGATTGACTCTTTCCATCCACGAGCTTCCCCGCTCGGAGCGGCCTCGTGAGCGGCTCGTCGCGCTCGGCGCGAACGCGCTCAATTCCGCGGAGCTGCTCGCGCTCCTCGTCGGCGCGGGCGGGGCGGGGAGCTCTGCGCTGCACGTGGGGCACGCGCTGCTGGCCGGGGCGGGAGGATCGCTGCGCCGCATGGCGATGCAGCCCGTCGCCGCACTGACCGCGACGCAAGGAGTCGGCATCGCTCGCGCCGTCACGGTGCACGCGGCGCTCGAGCTCGGGCGCCGCCTGGCCGCCGAGGTGCGCGACGACGGTGCGCCGGTCCGCTCGCCGAGGGATGTCGCACGATTGTTCGCACCACGGCTCGAGGATCTTCCAGTCGAGGAGTTCCACGTCGCCGTTCTCGACGCGCAGCACCGGCTCGAGCGTGACGTCACGATCACGCGTGGCATTCTCACCTCATCGCTCGTTCATCCGCGCGAGGTGTTTCGTGAGGCGATCGCCGAACGCGCCGCGGCCGTCATCCTTGTGCACAACCACCCGAGCGGCGACCCGACGCCGAGCGCCGACGACCGGGTGGTGACGGAGCAGCTCGTGGCTGCGGGGCGTCTCCTCGACATTCCCGTGCACGACCACATCATCATCGGGCGCGGCCGCTACACGAGCTTTGCCGAGGCGGGGCTGCTGTGAGGGTGTCGCGCGCACGGCTCGCGCAAAATCGATCTGGCGTCTGCCGGCGGGAGGGCGCATCTTGCCTGACTTCCTCTTCCCGCCGACCCGAAGATCACCGAGGACCACGCCATGCCCGATTTCGACGTCAGCAGGATTCCATCCATGACCGACGCCGAGTTGGCGGCGTTCGAGGCCGATACGACGGCGCCGATCGATTTCTGGACGGCGGTGGAGGCGGAGCGCGGCCGACGGGATCGCGCGCGGCGGGCGGGCGGAGCGCCCGGGGCGGCCGCGCCTGGCGTTCCGGCGGCGCCGGGTCCCGATGACCCGCGACTGCAGAGCGCGTTGCAGCTGCTCTCCGGCCTGCTCGTGCCGGGCGAACGACTGCTCGGCTATGCGGTGCAGCGGCGGCTCTTCGCCCTCCTGCATCGCCGCGTGATCGTGGCGGCCACGACTGGCCGCGCCATCGTCATGACTCGCGGCCTCTTCGGCGGCTACACCCCGGCGGACGTTCGCTGGCAGGATCTCAAGGACGCCAACGTCCGCGCCGGGATCTTCGGTGCCACGCTGTCCATCGCGTCGCTCGTCAGTGGCGACCTCGGCTCGCAGGAGCACGTCGGCGGGATGGCCGTCGTGGGCGGACTGCAGAAGGACGCCGCGCAGCAGGTGTACACGATCGCGCAGGCGCAGGAGCAGGCGTGGCGCGAAAAGCGCCGCGTGCGCGACCTCGACGAGCTCCGCGCGCAGTCCGGTGGGATCCAGCTCGGAGCAGGAGGCGTCGGCGCATCGGCCATGGCTGGGGCGCTCGTGGGCGGCGATCCGACCGACAGGCTCCGGCGCGCCAAGGAGATGATGGACAGCGGCCTCATCACGGACGCAGAGTACGAGTCGATCAAGGCCCGCGTCGTGGATGCGCTCTAGCGCCGGCCCTTTTCGCAGGCCGTCGCTGCCGGCCCCTGCGTTTCGTCGTATATTCGGAGTGTGACGGCCACCGCGCTCCGTGAGATGATCCCGGGCTGGAACGCCGGCGAAGTCGCTGGGGGACGCCTCGATGAGGCGCTGCTGGCGCGTGCGTATCGGTTCAGCGAGGAGGCACACCGCGGCCAGACGCGCAACTCCGGCGAGCCGTACGTCACCCACTGCGTCGAAGTCGCCAAGATCCTCGCCGATCTGCAGCTCGACACGACGACCGTCGCCAGCGGCCTGATTCACGACGTCGTCGAGGACAGCGACCGCACGGTGGCGGACGTCGAGCGCGAGTTCGGCAAGGAGATCGCCGCGATCGTCGACGGTCTGACGAAGATCGCGAAGCTGCCGAACAGCGGCTCCAACCAGGATCGCCAAGTCGGCAGCTACCGCAAGCTGCTCCTCTCGATTGCGAAGGACGCGCGCGTCATCATCGTGAAGCTGGCCGACCGGCTGCACAACATGCGCACGCTCGAGTTCCTGCCCGAGGAGAAGCAGCGGCGCGTCGCTCAGGAGACGCGCGACCTCTACGCGCCGCTCGCCCATCGCTTCGGCATGGCGCGGATGCGATGGGAGCTCGAGGATCTGGCGTTCAAGCATCTGGAGCCGGACGACTACAAGACGCTCGCGCGCAAGGTCGCGCAGAAGCGCGGCGAGCGTGAGGCGCTCGTCACGTCGCTTCGCGAGCCGCTCGAGCGCGAGCTCGCGAAAGCGGGCATCCGCGATGTGGAGGTCACGGGGCGGCCGAAGCATCTGTGGTCGATCTTCAAGAAGATGAAGCAGCGCGAGAAGCCCTACGAGGAGATCTTCGATCTCCTCGCCATCCGCGTGCTCGTCAACAGCGTCCCCGACTGCTATCACGCCCTCGGTGTCATTCACGACGGCTACACGCCGGTCCAGGAGCGGATCAAGGACTACATCGCGCAGCCGAAGTCGAACGGATACCAATCGCTGCACACCACGGTGTTCGGCCCCGGGCGACAGCTGTACGAGATCCAGATCCGCACCAAGGAGATGCACCGCACGGCGGACTTCGGCATCGCGGCGCACTGGCTCTACAAGGAGGACGCGAAGAACGCCGACGATCTCGATCGGCATCTCAGCTGGTTCCGCCAGATCCTCGAGCTGCAGCTCGACGCGAAGACGCCGGACGAGTTCCTCGAGTTCCTGAAGCTCGACCTCTACGCCGACGAGATCTTCGTCTTCTCGCCGAAGGGCGACGTGCATCAGCTGCCCAAGGGCGCGACGCCGCTCGACTTTGCCTTCGCCGTCCACTCGGAAGTCGGGCTCCACTGCGCCGGCGCCAAGATCAACGGCCGCATCTCGCCTCTCTCGCGCCCGCTCCGCAATTCCGAGACGGTCGAGATCATCACCTCGGCGACCGCGAGGCCGAGCCGCGACTGGCTCGCGCACGTGCGGACCGGCCGCGCGCGCCACAAGATCCGGCAGTGGCTGCGGCACGAGGAGCACTCGTCGTCGATCAAGCTCGGGCAGGAGATTCTCGAGCGTGAGCTCAAGCGCCGCCGCCTTGCCCGGCCGGGCGACGACCTGCTCGACGCGGCCGCCAAGGCACTCTCGCTCGTCGATCACACCCACCTCTACGCCTCGATCGGGCAGGGCGACGTCAACGTTTCCCTCGCGCTTCGGCACCTCTTTCCCGACTTCGTCGAGAAGGACGCGAAGGCGCCGACGCTCGTCGAGCGGCTCGTCGAGCGCGTGCGCGGCACCAAGGGAGTGCGCATCCAGGGGGTGGACGGACTCATGGTCCGCTACGCCCAGTGCTGTCAGCCGGTCCCTGGTGACCCGGTCACCGGCTACGTGACGCGCGGGCGCGGCGTCAGCATCCATCGCGCCGATTGTCCCAACCTCCTCTTCCTCGCGCACGAGCCCGAGCGCCGGCTCGAGATCGACTGGCAGGAAGCCGAGGGGGAGCGCTTCGTGGTGCGGCTGGCGCTCGAGGGCAACGACCGGCGCGGCCTCTACGCCGACGTCGCCGCCGCCGTCAGCGACTCGGGAACCAACATCCGCGGGATGGAGCTCAAGAGCACGGATGGAAAGGCCACCGGTGCCGTGCTCGTGGAGGTGGAGAACCTCGTCCACCTGCAGAAGATCATCAAGGCGGCTCGCAAGGTGAAGGGGATCACCGAGGTCGCTCGGCGCGAGATGATCATCCAGGAAGGGTGACCGGCCGCGGTAGATTGACCAGCTCGCTCCCGAACAGAGCCCGAATCCGCTAGATTGAGACCATGGCACCACGCGCACAGTTCAATCTGCAGGCTCCGTTCGAACCCGCCGGCGACCAGCCGAAGGCGATCGAGGAACTCATGGCCGGTCTCGACCGCGACGATCGCTTCCAAGCGCTCCTCGGCGTCACTGGATCCGGCAAGACGATGACGATGGCGAACGTCATCGCCCAGTACGGCAAGCCGACGCTGGTGCTCAGCCACAACAAGACGCTTGCAGCGCAGCTCTACGGCGAGATCAAGAGCTTCTTCCCGCAGAATGCGGTCGAGTACTTCATCTCGTACTACGACTACTACCAGCCGGAAGCGTACGTCCCCACGACCGACACGTATATCGAGAAGGATGCGTCGATCAACGAGGACATCGACCGGCTGCGGCTCCGCGCGACGTCGTCCCTGATGGAGCGGAATGACGTCATCATCGTCGCCACCGTCTCGGCGATCTACGGCCTCGGCGACCCGGTGAGCTATCGGGAGCAGATGGTCACGATCACGCAGGGGCAGAAGGTCAATCGCGACGATCTCCTGCGCTCGCTCGTGCGCATCCAGTACAACCGGAACGACGTCGCGTTCGAGCGCGGCACCTTCCGCGTGCGCGGCGACACGGTGGAGATCTTCCCGGCGTACGAGGAGCAGGGCGTCCGCGTCGAGCTGTGGGGCGACGAAGTGGAGCGGATCTCCAAGATCGACGTCATCACGGGCGAGACCATCGCGCAGCTCGAGCGAACGGCCGTCTACCCGGCCAAGCACTTCGTCACGCAGCGGCCTACACTGGAGCGCGCCGTCGGGCTGATCCGGGACGAGCTGAAGGAACGCCTCGGCGAGATGCGCGCGAACGGTCGTCTGCTCGAAGCGCAGCGTCTCGAGAGCCGGACGAACTTCGACATCGAGATGATGCTCGAGATCGGCACCTGCGCCGGCATCGAGAACTACTCGCGCCACCTCTCGGGCCGAGCGTCGGGTGAGCGGCCGGCCTGTCTGTTCGACTACTTCCCCGAAGACTTCCTCGTGGTGGTGGACGAGTCGCACGTGACGCTCCCGCAGATCGGTGGGATGTTCAATGGCGATCGTGCGCGCAAGCTCACCCTCGTGGACTACGGCTTCCGTCTGCCGAGTGCGCTCGACAACCGTCCGCTGATGTTCGACGAGTTCCTCTCGCTCACCCCGCGGGCCGTCTTCGTGTCGGCGACGCCGGGCGAGCTGGAGCTGCGATTGAGTGAAGGGGTGGTCGTCGAGCAGATCATCCGCCCGACGGGACTGATCGACCCGGAGATCGAGGTGCGCTCGGTACGCGGCCAGGTGGACGACCTGCTCAACGAGATTCGCCTGCGCGTCAAGGTCGGCGAGCGTGTGCTCGTCACGACGCTGACGAAGCGAATGTCCGAGGATCTCACCGACTACCTGCAGCAGGTGGGCGTCCGCGTCCGCTACATGCACTCCGACATCGACGCCATCGAGCGCATGGAAATCGTCCGTGGGCTGCGTCTCGGCGAGTTCGACGTGCTGATCGGCATCAACCTGCTTCGTGAGGGGCTCGACATGCCCGAGGTGTCGCTCGTCGCGATCCTCGACGCCGACCAGGAGGGCTTCCTCCGCTCCGATCGATCGCTGATCCAGACGACTGGGCGTGCGGCGCGCCATGTGAACGGCAAGGCGATCTTCTACGCGGACCGGATCACCGGCTCGATGCAGCGCTGCATGGACGAGACGGCGCGGCGTCGTACGATCCAGCGCGCGTACAACGAAGAGCACGGCATCACACCGACGTCGGTCTCGAAGAGTGTCGCCGACGTTCGCTTCGTCACCCGCGTCGCCGACGCGCGCATGGAGCGTGAGGAGGAGAAGCCGAAGCGCGGCAAGCAGAAGGTGGCGGAGGCCGACTCCCCGAAGTACGACATGATCGATCCCGCGACGCTGATCGGCATGCTCGAGGAGCAGATGCGCGAGGCGGCGACCGCGCTCGACTTCGAGGCGGCGGCGCGCCTGCGTGATCAGCTGTTCGAGGTCAAGGCACGGATGGCGGGCGCGCCGGTTCGCGGCAAGCTCGCGGCCGACGCGAAGGCCGGAGCGCGGCGGTGACCTTCCCCGAGCAGCCCCACGAGCATCCTCCGCTCGTCCCGCCGCTCGCCGAGCGCGGGGCGCTGGCGATGACGATCGATGAGCTGCGGGAGTGGGGCCGCAAGTTCGGCCGCGCGGCGCACGCGCCGCTCGTCGTCTCGCTCAAGGGTGAGTTGGGCGCCGGGAAGACGACGCTCGCCCAGGCCATCTGCGCCGGCTACGGGGTGACCGAGGACGTGACGAGTCCCACCTTCGCTCTCGTGCACGAGTACGCGAGCCCCCGCTCGCCGGTGCACCACCTCGACCTGTACCGGCTGGAGCGACCAGACCAGCTGGAGGCGTTGGCGTGGGACGAGCTGGTCGGCTCCCGCGCGTTGGTGCTCGTCGAGTGGCCGGAGCGCGCTGGGGACCGGCTGCCGCCAGGGCACGTGACCCTCTCGCTTCAGCACCTGCCAGATGATGCGGAGCGCCGACTGCTCTACGCGGGGTGGCACAAGTGATCGTGCTCGTGATCGAGGCATCGACGTATGCCGGCAGCGTGGCGCTCTTTCGCGATGGTATGCTGCTTGGCGACCGTAGCCTCGCGATGCGCGGGCGGGAATCGGAGGCGCTGATGCCGGCGGTCGCGGAGCTGCTCGGCGAACTGGGCGTGCGCGTCGACCAGATCGGACGGATCGTCTGTGGGGCGGGGCCGGGAGCGTTCACCAGTCTCCGCATCGCGGGGGGGATCGCCAAGGGGATCGCCCTCGCGGTTGGAGCCGAGCTCGTGCCGGTCTCGTCGCTTGCGCTCCTCGTCGGGTCGTTGGAAGAGCTCCTGCCCGGCAACTATCTGGCGACCGCGGATGCGCTGCGCGGGCAATGGTATGTCGAGCCGTTCGAGGTGAGTGCCGAAGGCGTTGTCCGGTCGCTGGGCGCGGTTCGCAT
>JAYUTY010000059.1:0-7099 GCA_043754875.1 Gemmatimonadota bacterium | reverse complement strand
GGAAGACGTCGCGGCCCGACGCTCGTCAGAGCAGCCGGACCTGGTCCTCGTCGCGCCGTGGCACCGAGTGGCAGCTGCGGCAGCGTGCTTCGTAGCTCTCGTTGCTCCCCACCATGATGGTCGGCGAGTCGTAGCGCGCCGGCTTTCCCTCGATCAGCCGCTGGTTCCGGCTCGCCGGATTGCCGCACACCACGCAGATCGCGTGGAGCTTGTCCACCTGCTCGGCGATCGCCAGCAGTTGCGGCATGCAGCCGAACGGCTCGCCGCGGAAGTCGGTGTCGGTGCCCGCCAGGATCACGCGCCGGCCACTCGACGCGAGCGCCGTCGCCAGCTCGACGATGCCCGAGGACAGGAACTGCGCCTCGTCGATGGCGACGACCTGCGTGTCCGCCTGAAGCAGGCGCGGGATCTCTTCCGGCGTGTCGATCGGCACAGCCTCGACCGTGCGCCCGTCGTGGCTCGACACGTGGTAGAGCCCCGCGTAGCGCGCGTCGAGATGCGACTTGAACACCTGCACCTTTCGCTTGGCGATGAGCGCGCGCCGGACCCGGCGGATGAGCTCCTCGCTCTTGCCGCTGAACATCACGCCACAGACGACCTCGATCCACCCGCCACCACCGGCGGGGTACATGTCACCGATCATGCGCCGTCGCGGGGCGGACGGGGACGAGTGGGACGGCCTGTGCCGCCCTCGCGATCGAACTTCCTGGGCGGACCACCGCCGGCGCTGCGATCGAAGGGCCGTGCGGGGCGATCGCCGCGATCCGGGCGATCACCTCGTGGCGGCCCGCTACGCGGTGCGCCCGGGCGCGTCGGCCGATCGCCACGTGGCGGGCCACTGCGATCGAACGGGCGTGCGGGGCGATCGCCGCCGCGAGCGGGAGGGCCGCTGCGCGCTGGCCGATCCTCCTTCGGCGTATCCAGGCGCGCCTGCACCTTGCGTCCCCGCACGACGGCACCGCTGATCTTGCCGGCGACGAGCTCGGCGACGGACGACGCGACCTCCACGAGCGAATGCGTCTCGCGCACCTCGACCTTGCCGATCTGCGAGCCAGGAATGCCCGCTTCGGTCGTGATTGCGGTGATGATCTCCTGCGCACGGATTCCGTCCTTCTCGCCGAGATTGACGAACAGGCGCTGCATCGGACCAGCCTGGGACGACGCAGCAACGGTCGCGCGCTGCGGGCGCTGCTGCTCCAGCATCCGGAGCGCCGCCGCGGCGATCTCGATGCCGTCGAACTCGGCGAGCAGCGGCTCGAGCGCGAGCACCTCGCGCCGAACGTCACCGCTCGTGAGCACATCGCGCAGGGACGCACGCAGCGCGGCGTCGCGCCCACGCGCACGCTCAGCCGCCTCGATGAGCGAGAGAGGGGTGAGCATCCCGCCGCCCAGCAGCTGCCGGAGGCTCGCGAGCTGCGAGGGCTGAACGAGCGCGTACAGCTTGCGCGCGCCGGCGCCGACGATGGCGCGCAGCGACTCGCGCGTCGGGGGAAGCTCGAGGAAGACGACCGGGTCGGGGCTCGCCGGCTCGCCTTCGGCCGCGAGACGGAGCGCGTCGGCCGGATAGCCGAGCGAACGGGCCACCGTGATGGCGTCGCGGCGCATCGCATCGCTGCGCGCATAGAGCACGGCACGCGGCAGGTCGAGTGCGTCGAGCAGGCGACGAAGCGTCGCGATGCGGGCCGATGGTGCCGTGGAGACATACTCGGCGGAGAGCTGCGCGACTCCCACCTCGGCGGGTGCGTCCACGGCGCGGCGCGCGCGTCGGGCATAGCGCTCGATCAGCGCCTCGTACGCCGGTGTCATCTCGCTCGCGAGGACGACACGCGCGCCTTCCTTGGGCAGCTCGTTGAGCAGCGTCTCGAGCAGCTGCGCTTCGGCGGTGTCGAGGATCGGGTCAAGCCAGGCGAAGAGCACGCCGCGCACGCTGTCTCCCTTGAGCGCCGAGGCCTGGAGCAGCGTCGAGAGATCGGCGGGCGTGCCCACGACGACGTGCGCTGGTGACGTGCGAAGGAGGCGAGCCGCGCGTGGGCTCGACGTGGCGGCGATCACGCGAATGGCGCGCTCACCGATCGTCTCGACGAAGGCAGCCGCGGCTGTCGCGGCGCTCTCGGCGTCAGCGGTGATCACGAGGAGCTGCGTCTCCGGGCGCGCGGCGTCGAGCCGGTCGACGAGGGTGGACAGCACCGACTGGGCGATCGACCAGTCCACGGGCAGGACGTGCACGGCATTCTGGCCGCGGGTCACACCCGTCGGCTCCTTCGCATCTGCTTCCACGAAATCTCTCGCTTCGGTCCGGGCGTGCCGCGCACGCCGCCAAGTTGTCAATGCATCAAGCTAGGCGTTCGCAGCGCCACTGGCTACCGAATCGGGGCGCCGCCCCTGTCTGTGCGGCGGGGCGGGGGATATATCTTCTCGCGCCGAGGGCGCTGGCGCTCGATTGCCGCGCATCGCTCGACGCTCATCCGTCTCGAACCCCGACGTCCGTGATCACGACGATCGTTCTCATCCGTGCCGAGCCGTCCTCGATTCCACAGACCGCGCAGTACCTGGCGGGGATCGACGGTGTCACCGACGTCTACAGCGTGAGCGGCGAATGGGATCTCGTCGCGCTCGTGAAGGTCGCCGAGTACGACCAGATCGCGAAGGTGGTGACGGAGGAGTTTCCCAAGGTGCCTGGACTGCAGCGCACCACGACGCTCACGGCGTTCCGCGCCTACTCCAAGCAGGATCTGCAGCAGGCGTGGGACATCGGGGTCGAGTAGGGTCGCTTCAGCTCGCCGGCTCGTCGGCGCACCAGCTCGTGGCGCCGCGCGCAACCTCGCGCCAGTGGCCGTGCTCGAATCGCAGAAAGAGGAGATAGCTGTCGCCGCTGTTGCGCCAGCCTTCCAGCACGATCACGTCAGTTCCGTTGCCCGTCAGGTCGGCGTGATCGATGTAACGACGGAAGTCGCGCGTCGAATCGTCGGCGACGTGCACGAAGCTCTGCACGTAGCCGTGCTGCGCGGAGTCGTAATCGCCGATCAGGAAAACGTGGCGCTGTCGGCGGAGTGCACCGCTTCCCCGCTCTGAATACGAAGCGACGAGTGTGGGATGGTCGGACGCGCCAGTGCGGATGGCAGTGCTCACGAGCTCGAGCTCTCCGCGGGCGTGGGTCGAGAGTCCCTCGTGCTGGCCAACGCGATCGGCGAGTGCGCGGGCGCTGTCGCCGTCCGCGGCGCTCACGGGACGATGCAGCGGGGGCACCGCGAGTGGGTCGCTCGTGGCGAGGAGCTCGAGAATGACGGGGCCGGTCGGAGCGTCAGGAGCGTCGAGCGTCGCGGCGGCGAGCGGCCGCAGGGCGTGACAGTGCGGAAGCTTGTACAGCGGCGCTGGTCCATCCCACATGCCGCGCCGGATGATGGCAGCGCCGATGCTCCGTCCGTCCTGGTAGGCGGCGACGTGCGCACCGGGGCGGAAGTACAGGTTGTCGAAGCCGCGCCAGCCGTCGGGCGAGAGGGTGATCGGCGAGATGGTGCCCTCGGCCAACGTGGCGATGGGAAGCAGGCGAGGATCCGCCCGATCGCCGAACATCAGGTAGACGACTCGTGGCTTTCCAGCGAGGCTGGTCGGGCGTGCTTCGGCCTCCGGCACCGTGGCTCGCTTGTCACAGCCTCCGGCGGACATTAGGATGCTCGCGACGGCGCCGAGACCGAAGATCGCCCGTAAGCGCGGTCGGAACGGGCGGGCGGAGCGGTCGGATCCTCGCGGCTGGTGGAGAGAGTGGTGCATTCTGGTCCTGTGAGCGACGCGACGTTGAACGTCCGCACGATGCAACGCCAGCTGGCGGCGTTACTGCCGGAGGCGCGGGCGGCGGCGACCGGTGAAGGAACGCTCGAGATCTCTTCCCCGGGTAACGACGCACCGCGGCTGATCAGCGCAACGGTTCTGGAGGGTGGCGCGCTCCGCGCCCGCCGCGTGTTCGATCCGCCGCTCCCCTCGTTCCGGGCCTTCCTGGACGGGACGCAGCGCAGCGAGGTAGCGAGCTTCATCGGGTCGGCGCCCATCATCCTGGGTCGGGTGGCGGCCGTTGTTCGAGAGCGGCGCAACCGCAGGATGCGTACGTGGGGGCAGCCACTCCGCGAATCGCGCGTCTATGCGCCGCGCGCCCTGATCGCGCCTCCCGCGTGGGAAGTGCTGACGTCGATGTGGGGGCCGCTGCTGGAGGACACCACGGACGGCACGGCGGATCTCGCGCCGCATCCCTATGCGCTCCGTGACGCGGCGTTCCACCGGGTGCAGGGCCATCGCGAGCAGATCGAGCAGCGGCTGGCGGAGCGCTGGTGCCTGCTGGAGCACGACCCGCTGTTCATCGATGGAGGAATCAGCGGCAGCGAAGCGGTCGCCATCTCCACGTGCACTGTCGGTGTGGTGAAGAGCCACCGGACGATCTACGCCGAGGGAGAGGCGCTCGCGGTCGTGCTGGCGCTGAAGCATCGAGAGCGCTCGAGTGTGTTCCGCATCACGTCGCCCAAGCGAACGACAGTCGCGAGCTGGTACCTGCGCCTGCGTGATCCGGCTGGCCACGATCCGATGTGGGGGCTGGTGCGCGTGGAGATCGCGTATCCCGAGCCGCAGCGAATGGACCGCATCGGCGAGCGTGCCGACGAGATCTCGCGCTGGGTGCTGGCGGAGACGTCACCGCTGGCGCTGCCCGACGCGCGCTGGGACAAGATGGTGTACGGCATTCGCGATTGTGAGGAGTTTCTGCGGGCTGTGAGCTGAGGCATCTGAGGCATTCATGTCGTCCATCCTGGGTCGCATCGTCGCCACCGAGCGGCGTCCCAACACGCCGCACGAGTTCCATTTCTGGACCGCGCTCGATTCACCTGTCGGCATCGGGACGATCGTGCGCGTCGACGGGCGGGACGTGGCGAACGGGATCATCCCGCACGTCTACGGCATCGTGACGGAGGGGTTCAGCTGGACCGATCTCGCCTCGCCGCTGCACGACGTGATGGGGCACGACGGCGCGCCGGACAACGACTCGCTGCAACAGACGAACCGCGCCGAGATCCGGCTCTACACCGCGGCGGTGCTGCGCCATGTGCCCGAGGAGCCGCTGCAGCCCGTGCCGATGGGCACCGTCTTTCTCGCCGACGAGATGGACGTGCAGATCGCGCTGCGCATGGACGCGTATCTCAAGGAGGGGGCGCGAACCGGAATTCCAGTCGGGGTGTATCGCGCCGGCGGCACGGACACGCCGATCTACCTCGACGCCGACTTCCTGATCGGACCCGAGGCGGCGCATCTGAACATCACGGGCGTCTCCGGCCTCGCGACGAAGACGAGCGCGGTGGAGTGGCTGCTGCAGTCGATCTTCACGCACTTTCCCGCACAGAAGGGGAGCGTGGCTGCGGTCTGCTTCAACGTGAAGGGGCCGGACCTCTGCTTCCTCGACCAGCCCGGAGTGCTCGACGAGTCCGACCTCGCCCTGTACGCGCAGTGCGGCGTTTCGCCCGAGCCGTTCCAGAACGTGGAGTATTACGCACCCTACAAGTCCGACGGCATCGCGCTCAACACGTTGCGCTCCAATGACGCGCTGCTCGACAACGTCACGGCGCTCACATGGGGGCTGCGCGAGGTGCTCCAGTACGCCGAGGTGCTGCTCAACAAGGATGACATCGATGCGAAGGCCGACGCGTTGATCGACTTCATCAAGGAGAACGTCCTCGACAAGCGGTTCGTGGATCCGATGCTCGAGCGTCCGCACACCGTGACGTCGTTCGCCGATCTCGACGCGTGGTTCAAGGACGTGCTGCGCGCGCTGGAGAAGAAGGACGACCAGAGCTGGCGCACGCACCACGTGGCGACGATCCGCAAGGTACGCAACCGTCTCTCGAACATCTCGCTTCGCTGCAAGGGGCTGGTTGCCGACGATGGCGCGACGAGCGACCTGCCGTTCGGCACTTTCGCCGACCGCACGGTGTATGTGATCGACGTCGCGGGGCTCGAGGAGGATGCACAGGACCTCATCTTCGCGCGCGTCGTCACCAAGCTGCGCGAGCATCTCGAGAAGCGCGACCTGGGGGTGCAGCACGTCGTCGTCTTCGTCGACGAGTTGAACAAGTACGCGCCGGGCGATGGGCCGGAGACGTACGTCCGGAAGATGCTCCTCGACATCGCGGAGCGCGGACGCTACCTGGGACTCGTGCTGTTCGCGGCGCAGCAGTTCCGCTCGCAGGTGCATCGTCGCGTCGTCGGCAACTCGGGGACGGCGATGTATGGACGGATGGATGGGGACGAGCTGGCGACGCCGGGCTACGCGGTGCTCAGCCCAGCGATCAAGACGAAGCTCGCCACATTGGAGAAGGGACAGCTGATGGTGCGTCATCCACATTTCACGCAACCGATCTTCGTGCGCTTTCCCCGTCCGGCGGTGATGCGCGGCCGTGACGGCGTGAGCCAGTATCCGGCGGCAACTGCCCCGACGCTGGAGTCGGCGGTGCTGCGCACGCTGCGCACGATGGATCCCTCGCTCTCACTGTCCTGGCTTCAGGACACGGTGCAGCTCGCGAGCGAGGACGAGATCCTCCGCGCACGAAACGCGATGGTGCGCGAGCGGCCGGGCGACGTGCGCAAGGCGTTCGCATCGCACTTCCGGGCCGTCGTGGCACCGAAGAACGCGACGCGCGCGACGATGCCCGCTCCGCTCCCGACGAGCCCCGCGGACGATCCGTACGGATTCTAGGTTGAACGGTCTCACTCGCCTCGCGCTGGCGCTGACGTTCGGCGCCGTCACGCAGACGTTGCAGGCGCAGGCGCAGTCACGCACGACGTCGAGCAGCGCCGTGGTGATCATGCTGCATCCGCAGGTCGGCGACACGCTGCACACTCGACTCGAGCAGCAGACGGAGGTGAACGCCACCTCGGCGAACGGCAGCTCGGCCGGTACTGCGAGTGGCGGGACGACTCCCGGTGCGCGTTCCGTCTCCACCGCCGTGACGATCGACTCACGCACGATCGTGCGGGCATCCGACCGCTCGCGCACGACCGTCCTGACGATCGTTGACTCGGCGCACGTGACGACGTCCGACGTGCATGCCGCGGCGCTGATCCG
>JAYUTY010000058.1:0-19997 GCA_043754875.1 Gemmatimonadota bacterium | reverse complement strand
CGATGCGGACGAGACGATCCGCCTCTCGGGCGACGAGTTCCGCGCCGCGCTGCCGGAGCCGGTCACGGTCGCCTGACGAAGACGACGCGTCCGCTCCCGCTCGCGAGGCTGCCCACCAGCGAGTCGCCGCGCTGCTCGGCGGTGAACGTCTCCACGGCGTCGGCCGCGCTCTGATTGACCAGGAAGCGGAGGGTGACGCGAGCTCCGCTGCGTGTGCCGATGAACCCTTCGTGCGCGCCGCCGATCGACGGGCTCGTGTACCATCCGCTGAGCGAGGCCGGCTGGCCGGGCGACTCCACGTAGAGCCGCAGCTGCGTGGCGAGCGTGCTCGCCGCCGCACCGCCCTCGCGCAGCGCGTACTCGCCTTCGATCGAGGGATCGCGCGCGCCCTGGGTGACGTCGAGCCGTCGGTCGTCGATCACGACCACTGATCCGAACAGCCCGATCCCGCCGTTCAACCGGTTGATGATCCCCGAGCCCGTGAACGGGTCGTTGCGCGATCGATAGTAGTCGAAGTAGTTCGTGTCGCTGGCGAAGACGAGCACGTTCTGCTGGAAGCCCGGGATGAAGACGCGCTCGAGATTCGCCGCGAAGAAATTGCGCAGTCCACCGGCGAGCGTGTAGTGCGTCGAGTCGGAGAAGAGAAAGAAGGGCCCATGTGGCGTGTCTACGCGCAGTCCGTAGGTACGAGCCACCCGCGCGGGCGTCCAGCCGAGTCGCAGCGTGTCCCGGTCACGATCGAAGAGGACGAGGCGCGACGTGGGAAGCACAGCCGGCGCATCGGGCATGCGTGTCGTCCCGGTCACGACGTGACCATCCGGTGTCTTGACGAGCAGCGTGTACTGCCCGCCGCCGATGATCACCGGGCTGCTCGTGCACCGCGCTTCCGTCAGCAGGTAGAGGCCAGCCCCGAACCCACCGGCCTGCTGTGCGGCTTCGGCTCCGATCAACTGTCGCCCGTCGGAGCGTGTGACGCTCACCGTGGCGCCCGACACGGGATCGCCACCGCCCGAGCGGACGGGATCGTTCAGATCGTAGCGCGACTCCTGCGACACATCGATCGCGCCCGAGAGCGTTCGCTCGACGAGCACCTTCTGCTGGCACCGTCCGAGATCGAGCACGGCCTGCACGACGATCTGCGACGCGGGTACACCGACCGACTGCTGGTCGAAGGTGCACGCCGGCAGCAGCGCCAACCCCATCAACCCTGACAGCACTCCGAGCGTCCCGCCTTGACGTGGTCGCGGCATCAGAACGCCACCGTCATGCCGAGGCTCGGCAGCAGCGGGAACTGCGACGACGCTTCGCGCGTGGGCGGATTTCGCGTGTAGTCGAAGGTGTAGATGAACACGTTCTTCGCATTGTACGCGTTGACGACGCTGAAGTACGGCGTGACGCGCATCCCGCGCCACGAGCTCTCGCGCGACACGCTGAGGTCCAGTCGCTGAAAGAACGGGTAGCGCGCGCCGTTCCGGGTGCCGCCGACCGGCTCGATCGACGTGATCGGCGATCCGGAGCCGAAGCTGTTTGTCGTGGGATCGTAGACGCGGCGGACGATCTGGCCCACGATGTCGGTGTACGGGGTTCCGCTCGCGACTCCCATGCGCGCCGAGAAGAGATAGTGGTCACCCGGCTTGTACGTGGCGACGACGTTGAGGTTGTGGCGCCGGTCATGGCCGGGCCAGTAGCCCACGCCGTCGCGCTGCCGCGGCGACACGCCATACGTGTACGCCACCCAGCCGCCGAACGCACCGAGATCGAGCTGCCGAAGCAGAACGTCCACGCCATATGAACTGCCACGCGAGTCGAGGAACTCGTCGCCACGCCGCGATGGATCGTCGGCCGTGTTCTGCTCCAGCAGGTGGTTGTACTGCTTCACCCACCCTTCCACGCGCGCGAAGCGCAGCGCGCCAAGCCACCGCTCCACCCCCAGCACGTAGTGCCGCGCGCGCGACACCTCCACGAACTCGTCGCTCGCGACCCAGAAGTCGAACACGCGCACCGGGATGTCCTCGCGATTGAGCGAGTGCAGCCACTGGGCGTACTCCCCGTACGCGGCGCTGATCGCCAGGTCGGGGGTGATGAAGTACTTCGCCGCTACCCGCGGAGAGAGCCCGGTCCACCCGCGCCCCGTGAGGTGCTCGGCCCGCAGCCCACCTTCCATCACGAGGCGCGATGTGGGGCGCCACCCTTCCTGGTAGTAGGCGGCCGCGGCCGACGGGTGCTGCGCCAGCGAGAACAGCGTCGTGCCAGTTCCCGCCGACTGCACGTCGTAGCGTATCGCGTAGCCAGAGCCCTCATAGCCGAGCTGCCGCTCATGCGTGCCGCGCAGCCATCGCACGCTGCCGGCGGCGCGCAGCTCGTGCACGCTGTTCGACAGCGTGAGCGCCCCCTTGCCGAGATCGAGGCCAGTGCCGAATCGAGTGAACGAGAGTCGCTGCTCGATGAGCACGCTATCGGCATCACCGAGGAGCGGCACACTCTCGGCTGCGTGCCACGCATTGCGCACGGTGAGTCCAACGAGCTGGTTCGCCCAATCGAAGGTGAAGGTGCCGCCACCGGGCGTTCCGCTCGAGTCGCCGAACGTCGCGAAGTCGCCGTCGAGCACGTCGGCGCCGGAGTACGCGGTGAGCTCCACGCTCAGATTCCCCGCGCCCAGCTTCCGCGAGGCATGGAGCTGCGCATCGGAGAAGTGATACGGGAAGGTCCTGTCCGAAAGCGCCGAGACGAGCTTGTCCGCGTACGTGCGGCGTCCTGAGAGCATCCAGCTTCCGCGTCCATCCTCGCTCGCACTCCCCAGTGAGAGGCTCGATGCGATCACCGAGATTCCTGCGGTCCCGTGCAGGCCGCTGCGGCTCGCATCGGCCGAGTGCACGTCCAGCACGCTCGACAAGCGACCGCCGTACGCCGCGCCGAAGCCCCCCGTGAGCAGGTCGACGCCGCTCACGGTCTCGTCGAGGAAGGTGCTGAACAGGCCGCCTAAATGAAACGGATTGTAGATCGGATAGCCGTCGAGCAGGATCAGGTTCTGGTCCGATTCCCCACCACGCACGTTGTATCCGGAGGAGAAGTCGTTGCGCGCGTTCACCCCCGGGAGCAGCTGAACGGCGCGCAGCACGTCGGGCTCTCCCAGAGACGGCACGTTCGCGACGGCGCTCGGCGTGAGCGACACGGTGCCGACGTTCGGTCGGAGCTCGAACCGCTCGCGCTCCATGCTACGCGCGCGAGCCCGAACTGCCGCGAGCGTCACGGGAGTGGACACGAGTCGGATCGTAACCGCCGTCGTCTCTCCTCCGCGCACGATCGCCGAGCGCTCCTGCGTCGCGTAGCCCAGCTGACGGACTCGCACGACGTACAGGCCGGCCAGCAGGTCCGGGAGCTCGAAGCGTCCCGTCTCGCCGCTGCTGGTGCCGCGCCGCGTGCCCACGATCGCGACCGTCACTCCGCTCAGCGCGCTGCCCGCCGCGCTATCGAGCACCACGCCATGGATCGCACCGCGCGCGCCCAGCGGCGCCGACGGGATCTGCGCCGCGATTCCCTCAACGCGAGCGAGCAGCAGCGCGACCAGAATGAGCAGCATGCGGGCGGTCGTGCCGGCGCGACGATACATTTCGCGGAGTCAGAGTGTGGCTGGAGCGCGGCGTCGTGCACCAAGATACCAGCCGGACCAGTCCCCTCGCCGCAGCGTCATACCCATCGCCTCCATCTCGTGGCCGACTCCGCCTCGATCGGTCTCGCGCTCGCCTTCAGCGCAGGGCTGCTCAGCTTTCTCTCGCCGTGCGTGCTGCCGCTCATCCCGAGCTACCTCACCTTCGTCACGGGCGTGGGCTTCGAGGAGCTTGGCACGGCGCGCCGCGCCGCGCTGGTACACGCACTCCTGTTCGTCCTCGGCTTCACGCTGATCTTCGTCGCGCTCGGCGCGTCGGCCACGGTGCTGGGGAGGCTGCTCGGCGCGTACCGGATCTGGATCACGCGCGCCGGCGGTGCCATCGTCATCGTCTTCGGGCTGTACCTGCTCGGCGTCGCCCGCATCGGCGCACTGGATCGCGATCGGCGCGTGCATCTCGCGAACAAGCCGGTCGGCTACCTCGGCAGCGTCCTCGTCGGCGTCGCGTTCGGCGCGGGCTGGACCCCCTGTCTCGGGCCCATCCTCAGCGCGATCCTCACCTACACGGCGCTGCAGGGCGATCTCGCGCGCGGGCTGCCGCTGCTGCTGGCTTACTCGTTGGGTCTGGCGGTGCCGTTCCTCATTGCGGCCGTGGCAGTCGAGCGCTTTCTCGAGACCGTCACACGGCTGCGTCCCTATCTGTCGCGCGTGTCGCAGATCAGCGGCGCGCTGCTCGTCGTCGTCGGGCTGCTGATGGTCTTCGACTACTTCACGGCGATGGCGACGTACTTCCAGGCGCTCACTCCTGCGGCACTGCGCAATCGGATCTGACGTTCGACGGGGCGCTCGTCGTCAGGGTGTTGCCGGGGAGGCAAGCCACGCTCGCGTCAGTCGCAACAGCTCGCGCGTCGGGACCGGCTTGAGCAGCACGTCGCGACATCCCGCTGCGCGGCATCGCGCCGCGATCGCCGGCTCGTCTCGTCCGGTGAGCGCGACGGTGTTCCGCGGCATCGCGCCGAGCGCGTGGAGCTGATCGAGCACGTCGAAGCCGTCGCCATCAGTGAGGCCGAGATCGAGGAGCAGGAGGTCCACCCGTTCGCTCGACGCGATCTGCACGATCTCGGCGACACGTCCAGCAGTCGTCACGCGATGTCCCGTCTCCTCGAACAGCACGCGCATCGCTCCGCAGACGAGCGGATTGTCTTCCGCCACGAGCACGTGCGGCAGGGACGCGCTCGCCACCCTCAGGAAGACGGGTAGGGAATCGTGAAGAAGAAGCGGCTGCCCTCGCCCAGCTCGCTCTCCACCCAGATCCGTCCACCGTGCAGCTCCACGAGCTTGCGCGCGATCGTCAGGCCAAGCCCCGTGCCATGATGCGGGCGCGAGGCGCTCGAGTCCACCTGCGCGAACTCGCGGAAGACGAGAGCGTGATGGTCGGGTGCGATGCCGATCCCGGTGTCGCCCACCTCCACGACACACTCGGCGCCGTACGCGCTCGTCACGCGCTTGGCGCGGACCCACACCTGACCGCCAGCGCTCGTGAAGTCGATGGCGTTGCCCAGGAGATTGCCGACGATGTGCGCCACCTTCTCGCGGTCGGCGAGTACTGGCTCGAGCTCTTCCGACACGTCGGCCAGCAGCACGAGTCCCTTCCTTACGACGAGCGGCTCGTTGATTGCGCTGAGCTGCGCGACGACTTCGCTCAGCGGGAATCGTGTGCGCGAGATCGTGAGCTGGTCCGCCGCTCCTCGCGCGTACGTGAGGATCTCGCCGACCTGATCGAGCAGCTGCCGGCCGCCGTTGATGATCCCGCCAATGCTGTCGAGCTGACGCTCGGTGAGCTCACCGAGGATGCCGTCTCGGAGGATCTCGGCGTGGGTGATCACCGCGGTGAGCGGCGTGCGGAGATCGTGTGAGATGTTGGCGAGGAGCTGCGTCTTCAGTCCGTCGCGCGCTTCGAGCTCCGAGATTCGCTCGTGCGCCACGCGGAGCTGCTCCTCGAGCAGCACGACACGAGTGTCGGAGGCGAGTGGCGAGAGGGCCGGCGGCGGCGTGTCATCCAGGCGTGGCATGCCCCAAGTCTACCGATTTCTGCGCTGGCTGCCAGTCTTGAGCGGCAGCGGTCAGCTGGCTACGCCGTCGGCGTCGGCCATCGCCGCGTCGTCTGCGACGTCGACTGCCGGGACGCCGGCGTCCTCCAACTCCTCCTCGAGCTGCTGCCGGCTCAGAAGCGCGGTGTAGCGGCCACCCGCGCCGATCAGTGTGTCGTGCGTCCCTTGCTCCACGACCGCGCCCTGGTCGAGGACGATGATCCAGCTCGCGTCACGCACGGCGCTCACCCGGTGGGACGCGATCACCGCCGTCCGGCCGGCGAGGGCGCCGCGCAGCCCGCGCAGAATCTCGGCCTCCGTATGCGTGTCCACCGCCGACAGCGAATCGTCGAGCAGCACGATCCGCGGTCGCCGCGCGAGGGCGCGGGCGAGCGCGAGGCGCTGCTTCTGGCCGCCCGACAGGTTGATGCCGCGCTCGCCCAGGACGGTGCCATACCCGCCCGGAAAGCCGCGCACCGTCTCGTCGAGCTGTGCGACCTCAGCCGCCCACACGTACGGCGCGGCTTCGGTTGCTCCCAGCACGCGCGCGGAGGCGACATCGGGCTCGTCGTCATCGTCCGGCGCGATCAGGGAATGCCGCTCGTCGCCGTACGCGAGGTTCGACGCGATCGTGCTGCTGAACAGAAAGCTCTCCTGCGGCACGTAGCCGATCTCGGCGCGGAGCACTGGGAGCGCGATCTCGCGGAGCGGCACGCCGTCGATCAGGATCTCCCCTTCCTGCGGATCGCTGAGCCGCGGGATGAGGTCGATCAGCGCGCTCTTGCCGCTGCCCGTTGCGCCCACGACGGCGAGCGTGCCGCCGGCCGGCACCGTGAACGAGACGTGGCGGACGACCCAGCGCGGCTCTGTGCCCGGCGGCGTGGGAAAGTGAAAGCCGACGTCGCGGAACTCGATCGCGCGCCCCCCGGTCGCCGCCGGCAGCGCCCGCGGCGTCGCAGGTGAGGTCACCTCGGCCACTGCGTCGAGCACATCGAGCAGGCGCGCCATGGACGCCGAGCCGCGCTGGAACAGGTTGATCACCCACCCCAGCGCGATCAGCGGCCACGTGAGCAGGCCCAGGTAGAAGCCGAACGCGACGAGCGCGCCGACGCTGATCGTGCCGCGCACCACGAGCGTTCCGCCGAACCCGAGCACGACGACCGAGCTGAGTCCGGCGAGCAGTCCGAACAGCGGATTCATCGCGCCGTACAGTCGAGCGAGAGCGAGGTTGCGCTCGAGGTAGCCGTCGTTGAGCAGCGTGAACCGCCCGATCTCGGCCGCCTCCTGCCGGTAGGCGCGCACGACGCGGACGCCGGCGAAGTTCTCCTGCGCCTGGGTCGTCAGCGCGCTGAAGTGCTCCTGCACGGCCTCGAACCGGCGGTGGATCGCGCCGCCCAACCGGATCGTCACGATCGGGAGGAACGCCATCGGGAGCAGGGCGAGCAGCGTGAGCCGGACGTCGATCCGGAACATGAAGAGCAGGGCGAAGGCGCCGCCGAAGATCGTGTTGGTGAGGTACATGATGGCCGGACCGGCGGCCATCCGGACGGCGCCGAGGTCGTTCGTGAGGCGAGCCATCAGGTCGCCGGTGCGCGTCCGGCCGAAGTAGCCCGGGTCCAATGTGGTGAGATGGGCGAACAAATCCCGCCGCAGATCGTACTCTATGTAGCGACTCAGCCCATTGAGGATCTCTCGCATCCAGTAGCGGAACGCACCGCTGACGAGCGCGACGCCGATGATGGCGCCGGCGAGCAGCGCGACGCGTCGTGCTGGTGCTCCGCGCTGGAGGTCATCGATTCCGGCGCGCAGCAACCACGGCACCACGGCGCCGATCGCGGAGGAGGCGACAACCAGAACGAGTCCGCCGATCAGGGTGCGGACATACGGACGGTAGTAGGGAACGAGGCGCCGCAAGGCGGACGCGGCTGGCATGACGCTTGCCACTTACTATCGGGCTACGAAAGGCGTAAGTTGTTGTGATGTCGCAGCTTCACTCTCCTGCGAGCGCGAAGACTGCACCCCAAATCCGAGGTACTACATGACCAAGTATATCCGGCTGCTGAGCACCCCGCTGGCGCTCTCCGCAGCGTTCGCATTCTCTGCCTGCAGTGTTTCCGAGACCCCGAAGGCCACCGACAGTTCGCTCGCGCGCGACTCTTCGCTGAACCGCGACCTCCAGCTCGCCAACCGCGATTCGACCGTGCAGCCGCAGCTCAAGGACGTGCCTACGACGCCGGCCGCGACCACGCCGGCTCCGGCCGCCGCGCCCGCGCCGACTCCGATGCGCACGGCACCTCGCTCCGCGCCGGCTCCGGTGCGCACCGCACCCCGCCCGACTCCCGCACGCACCACGCCAGCGCCGGCGCCGACCCCCACCACTTCCACAACCGCGTCCGGCAACACGGTGACGCTCAATGCTGGCGGCGCGGCGGGCACGAACGCCGGCGGCGGCGCCGTCGGGACGATCGCGTCCGGCTCCTCGCTGATCCTTCGCTCCAACTCGCGCGTCTGCACCAACACCTACGCGGTGGGGCAGACCTTCTCCGCCACGGTCGCCAACGCCGTGACCGGCTCCAACGGCGCGACGATTCCGGCCGGCGCGACCGTGTCGCTCGCGGTCACAACGCTCAAGCGCAGCGAGAACGCGAACGACAAGATCGTCATGGAGTTCGCCGTCCGCTCGGTCAGCTTTGGGGGGCGCAGCTACCCGGTGAGCGCGAGCGTCGCAAGCGCGGACATCGACCGCATCCGCAACCAGCCGCAGAGCAAGGATGCGCAGAAGGTGGCGATCGGTGCCGCCGCGGGTGCGATCATCGGACAGGTCATCGGCAAGAGCACAAAGGCGACCGTGATCGGCGGCGCGGCTGGCGCGGCGGCCGGTGCGGGTGTCGCGGTCGGTACGGCCAACTACGAAGGATGCCTCGCCGACGGCGGCAACCTGACGGTGACGCTCAACAGCCCGCTTCAGGTCAGGATCGCGTCCTGATCTCCTGATGCCCGGGGCGGCGCACCTGCGCCCGCCTCCGGTGTAGTACGAGAGGGCCGGCCGTCGACGCCGGCCCTCTCGCGCATCATCCCGCACTTCCGCCGTCTCTCCAATCAGCTTCCGAACCGCCCCGATGCGACCGTCCTTCCTGAAGCTTTCGCTGTTCGCCGCGAGCGCTCTGCTCGCCGGCTCGCTCCCCGCTTCGGCGCAGTATCGCCGCCAGCGCGAGGTGGACCCGAACGCGATCGCCGCCGTTCCCGCGATCGCGCCGGGCGTCGCCGCTCTCGTGCTCGAGCACCCGGCGGACTTCTCGCTCGCCGACAGCCAGCGAACGGCGCTCGAGTCGATCCGTCGCATGCAGGATTCGGCCAACCGCCCCTGGATCCAGAAGCTCGAGGCGCTGCGTCCAGCGAGCATGCCGATCAATCCAGCTGACCTGAGCCGGGAGCAGCGCGAGGAGATCGACGCGCGGCGCAAGGCGATCGACGAGGCAATGGCCGGTATGCGCGAGACGAACGCCAAGGCGCGCGAGCGCACGATGGCGCTTCTGACGGAGCCGCAGCAGCATCGCGCCGCCGAGCTGGAGAAGGACGCGCGGAAGGACACCGAAGAGGCGATGCGCCGCCGCACACAGCAGGCATATCAAGGCGAGCGCCAGGGCGGACAGCGCGGCAACGGCGGCCGTCCGCCCGAATGACCTGAGACGAGCGATCCCGACCGAGCAGATGCCCGATCAGTACCCGATCGGCCGTCCGCTCGAACGAGGGTCGCTTACCCCTTCGTAGCCGCCGCGAACGCGCATCACCGCGTTCACGAGGCCGATCCCGCGGCCCATCGCGAGCGCGTAGCCCATCGCGCGCAGCGAGTCGGCCACTGCCGGAGTCACCGCGTCGCGCTCCAGCATCAGCGTGTCGGGCAGCGCCTGGTGATGCAGTCGCGGCGCGCTCATCGCATCGGCGAGCGACATCCGGTAGTCGAGCACGTTGAGGATCACCTCGCTCGTGCTGGTGATGATGCGCGGTCCGCCGCGGCTCCCGACAACGAGCAGCAGCTTCCCGTCGCGGTCGAGCACGATCGTCGGCGACATCGCGCTCAACATGCGCTTGCCCGGCTGGATCGCGTTGGCTTCTCCCTGCACGAGCCCGAACATGTTCGGCTTGCCCGGCTGCGCCGCGAAGTCGTCCATCTCGTCGTTGAGGAAGATCCCGGCTGTCGCGACGTAGACTCCCGAGCCGTACAGGTTGTTCAGCGTCGTCGTCGTGGAGACAGCGTTGCCCTGCGCATCGACGACCGAGTTGTGCGTCGTCTGCATCCCCTCGCGCATCGCCGGTGCGATCGAGGCCGTGGGGGTCGCGCGCATCGCGCCGATCGTGCCGCGCAGCCGAGCGGCGTACGCCTTGTCCGTCAGCGCGGCGATCGGCACGCGGACGAACGCTGGGTCGGCGAGCTTCTCGTTGCGATCCACGAAGGCGCGCTGATACGCCGACGCGAGCAGGTGCGCCCACGCCGCGCTCCCGTACGCGGGGAGCGAGTCGTACCCTTCGAGGATGTTCATCGTCTCCGTGATCGTCACGCCGCCAGACGACGACGGCGGCATCGTCAGCAGCGAATAGCCACGGTACGTGGAGCGCACCACGTCACGCCAGACGGGCTTGTAGCGCCGCAGATCCTCGAGCGTGATGATCCCGCCCGCGTCGTGCAGCTCCTTGGTCCACGCAGCGGCGATCGGGCCCTCGTAGAACGCGCTGCGTCCCTGCGTGGCGATGGCGTGTAGCGTCCGCGCGAGCGCAGGCTGCCGGATCGTCGCACCCACCGCAGGGGGCGCACCGCCCGGGAGGAAGAGCGCCCCGCCCGAGAACTGGCCGATCAGCTGCCGGTTGGACCGCAGCGAGTTGGCGAGCGCGCTGTCCACCACGACGCCTTCTTCGGCGAGACGGATAGCGGGCGCCATCACGGCAGCGAGCGGCATGGAACCATACTTCGCCAGCGCTTCGGTCAGGCCGGCCACAGCGCCCGGCACGCCGCTCGCCAGCGGACCCACGACGCTGTTCTCGGTGAGCTTGCCGTTCGCGTCCAGGTACATGTTGCGCGTCGCGGCGAGCGGTGCGACTTCGCGATAGTCGAGCGCGGCGGAGCGTCCGTCGGCCATGTGGATGATCATGTAGCCGCCGCCGCCCAGATTCCCCGCCTCGGGATAGGCGACGGCGAGCGCGAACGCGACGGCCACGGCTGCGTCCACTGCGTTGCCGCCGCGCTTGAGGACGTCCACGCCGGCCTGGCTCGCGAGCGGGGCGTCGCTCGCGACCATCGCGTGCTCGCCCCGGACTGGTGCGCCGCCCGCACGATATCGCCACGCGGCCGGGAACACCGCCGCTCGCCGGTCGGCGCCCGCCTGATAGCGCGCATCGGTGGCGAGCGGCTGCGGCGTGCCCACATCCGTGGCCCCGTGCGTCGGCGCCGCGGTCGATGCGGGAGTGGCCGGCTGCTGCGGCGTGTGGCAGGCGGCGAGAGCGAGTGCGCAGGCGAATGCGCCAGTGAGTGCGCCGGTGCCTGCAGCGCGTCGCGTGATCCGAGCCTTCACGAGTGATGCTCCCTGCAGAGTGTGGTCAGCCGCCCAGCCCGAGTCGCGCGACGAGCCGCGTGCCGTGCATGCGCACGCTCGAGTCGTCGCCCGCGCCGAGTCCCGTCTTCTGATGCAGCGTGGTGGCGAGATCCTGGACGACGTCCACCGAGAAGGAGCGCGACACCGTGTAGCCGAATCCGTAGCCGAACACGAAGCTGAAGTCGGCGTCGGGCGAGGTGGGCTCGAGCCTGCTGCCCCCGCCGCGTGCGCGGAAGTTCGAGTAGAGCGTGGCGCCCGCGCTCAGCTCGAGGACGGTGTGAAAGCCGGCACCGCTCGCCACGTGCAGGGTCCCGAACAGCTGCGAGACGTTGGCGTCCGCGTCGGTCTCGACGATGCCATCGCCGCCGATCACCTGTCGGTAGTGCAGCGGCACCTTCGACGTCGACCCGCGAAGGCCGAACGTCGTGCCTCCCGAGATCGTCCTCTCCAACGACGCGCCGTACTGCGTGCTGTTGCCGAACTCCCACCGGCTGCTCGTGCTCCCGTCCACGACCGTGAACGACTGCACGAGCCCGGCGCCGAACGACACCCAGGCCGGCGGCTCGATCGTTCGCACGCGCGAGCGGATGATCTGCGCCGGCGTCGGCGCGGCGGCGAGCACGAGCGAGGCGAGCGCGAACAGGTAACGTCGCACGAGAGGTCCGTGTGGCTTGCGAGGGACGAACGGCGCCACGTAACTTAGCCGCGGCGCGAGGGAGACGATACACAGTCTACCCAGCGGACCGACATGCGTTCTCCCTCCATCGGCTTCCCTCTGCGAGTTCTCGATCCCCGCGTCACCGAGCGTCGCAATCCGCGCACGCAGGACATCGATCTCGCCGACGCACTCGGCATCGTCGACCTGATGAACGCGGAGGACGCGACGGTCGCGCACGCGGTCGCCGCAGAGCGCGAGCCGATCGCACGTGCGATCACGGCAGTCGAAGAGGCGTTCCGCGCTGGCGCTCGCCTCTTCTACGTCGGCGCAGGCACGTCGGGACGACTCGGCGTCCTCGACGCGTCGGAGTGCCCACCGACTTTCGGCACGGTGCCGGAGATGGTGCAGGGCATCATCGCCGGCGGGCCGGCTGCGCTCACCAGCTCACAGGAAGGAGCGGAAGACGATCTCGATCAGGCGCGCATCGATCTCGCACGCTTCGGTGTTCGCGCCGGCGACGTCGTCGTCGGCATCGCCGCGTCGGGCACCACGCCGTACGTGCGCATCGCGCTCGAGCATGCGCGCTCGGTCGGCGCGCGCACGGTGATCGTCGCCTGCTCGCCGCCGCCCGAGGCGATGATGCAGGCGGCCGACATCGCGATCGTCGCCGTCACCGGCCCGGAGGTCGTCACGGGGAGCACGCGTCTCAAGGCTGGCACGGCGACCAAGTTGATCCTCAACATGATCACGACGGGCGCGATGATCCGCATCGGCAAGACGTACGGCAACCTGATGATCGACCTGCGTGCGACGAACGTAAAGCTCGTCGATCGCAGCGAGCGGATCGTGGCGGAGGTGTGCGACATCGAGCGCGCCGAGGCCCGCGCACTCCTCGCCCGCGCGAACGGCTCGGTCAAGCTCGCGATCGTCATGAACGCGCTCGACCTGGAACCCGACGAGGCGATGCAGCGGCTGGCCGATGCGGGCGGCGTCGTCCGCCGTGTCGTCAACGGCCCGCCGCCAGCGGTTTCGTGACGGACGAGTCGGCGGCTGGCGCGCGGCGCGGCGGCATCTACGTCGGGCTGATGTCCGGCACGTCGTTGGATGGAATCTCGGCTGCGGTCGTGCGCTTCACTCCCGCTGCAGGCGACACCTTCGAGAGCAGCCTGCTGGGCTTTCATGTGGTGGAGTATTCCGCTGAGCAGCGCGCGCGGCTGCTCGATGCGATGCGCGCCGGCACCGCACGCGACTACTGTCGCCTCGCCGCCGACTTTGGCGGCTGGCTCGCGGACGCGGCGATCGCCGTTCTTGCCGACGCTGGTGTGGCGCGCACGGACGTTCGGGCGATCGGCTCGCACGGTCAGACACTCTGGCACGAGCCGGGTCATTCCACCTGGCAGCTCGATGCGCCCGCAGTGATCGCCGAGCGCCTGGGCATCGCGGTGGTGAGCGACTTCCGCACGCGCGATGTCGCGGCCGGCGGGCAGGGTGCGCCGCTCGTCCCCATCGCCGATGCGCTGCTCTTCGGCGGTGCACGGTGGCGCGCGCTGCAGAACATCGGCGGCATCGCCAACCTCACCGTCGTGCCGCCGGATGGCACACTCGCGAGCGTGCGCGCCTTCGACACCGGACCCGGCGTCGGCGTGCTCGACGCGGTGGTGCGCACACTGTATCCCGAGCTGCGCTACGACGAGGACGGTCGCATCGCCGAGCGTGGGCATGTGCTCGACGACGTGCTCGGCGAGCTGCTCGCCGCGCCATACTTCGCCGCCGAACCGCCCAAGAGCACGGGGCGCGAGCTGTTCGACGCGGCATTCGTGTCGCGCCTGATCGCGCGTTGCCGCGAGCTACACCCGGATGCGGAGGACGCCGATCTCGTCGCCACGGCGACGGCGCTCACCGCCGCGAGCATCGCCGACGCCTACCGCCGCTTCGTCCCCGAGCCGGTCGAGGAGGTGCTCGTCTCCGGCGGCGGCGCGCGAAATCTCACGTTGCTCCGCATGATGTCCGAGCGTCTCGCACCGATCGCGGTGACGCCATTCAGCGATGTCTACTTCGATGGCGAGGCGAAGGAGGCGGTCGCCTTTGCGCTACTCGCGCACCTGCATCTCGAGGGTCTCCCCGGCAACGTCCCGACCGCGACCGGTGCTCGCGGAGGCAGGGTGTTGGGCATGCTCACCCCCGCCTGATCCCGCCCTCTGGCACCATGCGCAGTTCGGCACCTCGCGCCGTCCGGCACCTCGCGCCGTCCGGCATCTCGCGCCGTCTGGCATCTGGCGCCGTTCGGCATTCCGCGCCGTCAAGCATCTCGCGCCCTTCGGCAGTTCGCGCCTCTCAAGTAGTTCGCCCGCTACGCCCTACCTCGCCTCCCCCAAGAACCCCGCCAGCCTCTGCGCCGGCACCGCATACACGATCCGCCCGTTACTCTCCGCCGCCCCTCCGTAGATCACCCCGACGACCTGCCCGTTCGTGTCGAAGAGCGGGCTGCCACTCGACCCCTTGCCCGCGTACGAGTCGATCTGGATCACGTCGTCCAGCCGCTTGCTCACCGTGCCTGCCGTGGTGGACGTGCGCGCTGTGACGTGGAGCCCGCTCCCTTCCATCGGCGTGTCGATCGCGTGCGGATATCCGATCGACGCGACCGGCGCGCCGACCCGCGCGAGGGCGCCATCGCGGCTGATTCCCGCCACGACCGGATAGCGCCCCGCCACGTCGAGCTGCAGCAGCGCCAGGTCGTCCGTCTCGCTCATGCGCACCACGTGCGCCGGGATCCACTCCGTCGTGTTGCCGAAGATCACCCGCACCCGACGCGCCGGCTGGCCCGACTCCGTGCGCACGACGTGCCGGTTCGTCACCAGCAGCCCTGAGCGCGACACGCCGAACGCCGTGCCGGCGACGAACGTCCCATCCAGGTCGCTCGCGATCATCGCGACCGCCGCGTCGTTCGCATCGTGCACGCGCGAGAAGTCCATCGCCACGATGGAGCGCTGTACCTGCGTCGCGCGGTCCAGCCGCCGCGAGAGCTGCGTCACCGACTGTGACGTCGCCGCCGTGCGACCGGCGGCCATCGCTCGCCCGTCACTCGCCGCGCGCTTGGCCGACGCTGCCTGCTCGGACAGCAGTGCGGCGAAGATCGAGTCGCGCGGGCGCATCTCGGCGATGGCGCGCTCCAGCCCCGACGACGCGCTCTCGCTCCGCGCGATCACCTGAAGCAGCTCGAGCTCTCGCGCGTTGGAGCGCCCATTCCACCACGCGAACGCGCCGACGCCGGCCACCAGCACCCCGACCAGCGCGAGCGCGAAGTTGCGCTGCATCCGGCGCGCCTGCTCACCCACCGCCTCGGCGATCCGGACGGAGGTGTCGCGGCGGGGCAGAGCGGCAGCGGGAGCGACCGGCTCGGCGATGATCGCGACAGGCATCACGGCCGGCATCGCCGCCGGCATGACGGCCGCCGGCGCTGCCAACGCGGGCGCTGCAGACGCGGGGAAGAGCGGCGCCTGGACGACTGGCGTCTGGTCGACTGGCGTCTGGGCAATGACGCGAATCTCCAACTGCGGCCCGTTCGCGCCGAAGCCGAGCACGTCGCCGTCGCGGATCGCTCGCGGCGCGGGAATCCGCTCACCGTTGACGAAAGTGCCGTTGGTGCTGCCGACGTCGTGGAGAATCCACGCGCCGTCGATGCCGCGCAGCTCGGCGTGGCGCGTGGAGACGTCCAGGTCCTGCGTGGCGTCGAAGCGAAAGTCGCTCGTCGGGTGGCGACCGATGGCCACCACCGATTTGGTGAACTGTTCCCTGACCCCGGCGCGCGCGCCACTCAGCACGCGAAGCTCGAGCGTCACGAGACGGTCACGAGACGGTCACGGCTGGGCGGCGCGTGTTGCGGCGGGTGACTGTCTTGGTGTGACGACCTGCTTGGCCGTGCTGTACACCCACCAGGTCGCGCCGGAGAGCAGCAGCACCAGGAGGAGCAGGGCGATGAGCGCACCGCGACTCCGACGCCGCGCCGCATCGTCTGGCGGGAGCGACGACGTGAGGACGAATGCTTCCGGCGCGTGCTTGGGCGAGCTGCCTCGGCCGGCCGCCGTCGCGCCCGTCGTGCGCGTGCCGGCCCAGGAGCGGCGTGGCGCCGCGATGGTGGGCTGCGAATCCGTGGAGAGCGGAAAGGTCGTGTGTCCCACCGGGTCCGTCAGCGCGGGCGGCGCCAGCCCTTCGCCATCGAAGCGTGCGGTGATGACGGTGATGTTGTCGGGGCCGCCATTCGCATTCGCGAGGTCGATCATCCGCTTGCAGGCGGACATCAGGTCTTCCTCGTCCTCCGTCACGATGCGTGCGATGTCGTCCGTCCGCACCTGGCCGCTCAGGCCATCGCTGCAGAGCACGAGCACATCGCCGCGACGCACGCGCTGATGGGTGAGGTCCACCCTGATCTGCGCCTCGGGACCGAGCGCCTGCAGGATGATGTTGCGTCGCTCGCTCACCTCGGCTTCGGCCTCGGTGAGCTCTCCAGCCTCGATCAGCTTCTGCATCAGCGACTGGTCCTTCGTGATCTGCTGCGCCTTGCCGTCGCGGATCAGATAGGCGCGACTGTCCCCCACCTGCGCCACGTAGAGCGTATCGCCCAGCAGACCAGCCACCGTCGCGGTCGTGCCCATCCCGCGATACTCGGGGTGCTCCAGCGCGAAGTTGTGGATCTTCGTGTTGGCGGTGGCGGTGGCCTTCTTGATTGCGGTGGCGAAGGCGTCGTCGTTCGGAGCGTCCGTGCGGCTCATCGCCTCGGTCAGCTCGCGGAGCACGAGCTCGATCGCCATGGCGCTGGCGATCTCCCCAGCCGCCGCGCCGCCCATCCCGTCGGCCACCATGAAGAGGGTGCCCCGGTCGCCGACCTCGTGCGATCGGACCTCGGGCTGCAACGTCGCGTTGCCGCGCGTGAGGTCGGCCACGACGAAGGCGTCCTCGTTGTGCTCGCGCGTTCGCCCGACGTCGGTCCGGCCGAACACGTGGATCATGATGGGGGCCGGCATCGGCCCCGCGGGATTGGGTGCAGTCACGGAATCAGGGACTCTTACTTACAGGATGAGACAGCTTCTTCGAGCTCCTTGCGCAGCGTCGCGTCGAGCGCGCCGCTGGACACGCGGGACATCATGTCGCACCCACGCGATCCACTGACCGTGAAGAGAGCGATCTTCGCCTCGATCAGATCCATCGCCGCAATGTCGCCGGTGGAGTGCGCCCGGGCCCGGAGCGATCGCAACGTGCTCGCAGCATTTCGTGCGGACGCGGGGTCGTTCACCGTCTCGATCAGTCTGTGCAACTCTGACGAGTAAGACCGGATGGAAGATTCGATTCTTCTCGCCGGAGGCGCCGGTGCGGTCTCCGTCGGCGTCGATGCCGGCGGCAGTGACGGCGGGGTCGTCGAGGCAGCCGTCGGGGTGGCCTTCGGCGTCTCGACGGCGGTTCCGGAATCGACCGGCATCGAGGCCAGCGGCGTGGAGAGCGGCCTCTGCGTCGTCGAGCTCGTGGGCGCCGATGGCGTCGGTGTCGTCGAGGCGACGACAGTGGGCGCCGGCACCGCAGGAGGAGCGCTCGCCCCCCCGGTCATCCTCGAGAGCACGAGCGAGGCAACCGTTGCCGCCACGAGCACGCCGCCGCCGATGAGCAGCTTCTTCTGGCTTCCCGACGAGGGAGCGGGCGGCGCCGAGACGGAGAGCGGAATCGCCGCGGCCGCGGGCTCCAGGGCGTTCGTCCCCGGCACGGTAGGCTGCGCGAATCCCGCCGCCGCCGGTGCGCCGGCCATCGTCGCGCCGCCGACCATGGGCTTCGCCGGCATCCGCTCGACCGCCTGCCAGAGCGCGATCCCGAACTCCTGCGCACTCTGATAGCGGAGCTTCGCATCGCGCTCGAGTGCACGGTCCATCACGCTCTGCACGTCGGCCGGCCACGCGACGTCCGGCTTCATCGCGGCGAGCGTCTGCGGCCGATCCGTCAGCCGCATGATCATCGACTCCTGCGCCGTCTCGCTCGGGAAGGGCAGCTTGCCCGTGAGCATGTTGAACGCGACCAGCGCCAGCGAGTAGAGATCGCTCCGCCCATCGAGCTTGTCACCCGCGAGCTGCTCGGGGCTCATGTACTCGGGCGTCCCCACCACGAGCCCCGTCTTGGTCACCTTCTGGTTCTCCGAGCCGGCCGCCTTGGCGATCCCGAAGTCCACCACCTTCACGCAGTCGGAGCCGTCACGATTGCGAGCCAGCATGATGTTGTCCGGCTTGAGGTCGCGGTGCACGATCCCCATGTCGTGCGCCACGCTCAGCGCGTCGGCCGCCTGCCGCGTGATCTCGGCCGCACGCCGGGGGGGCAGCGCACCGGCCGCTTCCATCACCGACGTCAGCGACTCGCCCTCCACGTACTCCATCGCGAGGTAGATCAGCCCCTCGGCCGTCTCGCCGAAGTCGTAGATCCCGGCGACGTTCGGATGGTTGATCCGACTGGCGTTGGCCGCCTCGCGGTTGAACCGGCTGATGGCGTCCGCATCGTTCACCATCCCCGGGTTCATCACCTTCACGGCGCTCTTCCGCCCCATCTTCACATGCTCGGCGAGATAGACCTGCCCCATCCCCCCCTCGCCGAGCTTCTTCAGCACATGATAGCGCTCGGCGATGATCGACCCGACGAGGTCGTTGTCCCCGGACTGCGTGCGCAGCGCAGTGCCGTCGCGGGGGCAGAACCGCTCGTTGGCCGGATATTCGGTGCCGCAGGTGGGGCAGAGCTTCTCGGCACTGCTCACAGACCGAGACTCTCGACGCGCAGGATCTGGTCGCCGAGGAGGACGCGCTGCCCCTCCTTGAGGACGCGCTCGCCACGCACGGCGAGCGCGACCCCGTTCCGGCTGCCGGCATCGTGCACGAAGAAATCAGCGTCTTGGCTCCGGATCTCGGCATGACGACCGCTCATGGTCTGATCATACGGAAAGACCCAGTCACCGGATTCTCGGCCCATCAGCACCGTGCGGGCGGGCGAGAGGTGGAAGACGTCGCGCACGCTGCCGTCGGACCGCAGCTGCTCGAGCACCGCGACGTCGGCGGACGGGACGAGCGACCCCATGCGGCGCGTGGAATCCGCCTCGGCGGGATGCGGTCCGGGATAGCCGAGCCGCCGGAAGCGAAGGAGTTGGGAGCCGACGAGGATGACGTCGCCGTCCGTGAGCCTGGCCGGCTCCTCGATGAAGGTCCACGTCCCGTTGCGCGAGCCCAGGTCGCGCACCCAGAGCTCGCCGTGGCGGAGCTCGATGCGCGCGTGCACCGGCGAGAGATAGACGTCCTCGAGCTTGATGTCGGCTTCCCCGCGCCCGATCACCGCCTCGCCACGCTCGAGCGTGTAGCTGAGCGCCACGTCGCCATCATCGTTGAGGAGGGCGAGCCGCGGGCCTGCCTGACGGTTCTGGGCGCTGAGGACGAGCGTGCCCGACGATTCCTGCACCTCCACGCTCACGCGGTCTCCCACGCGGTGGCCGCACCGCGCGCAGAACAGGTCGATGCCGCTGGCGTAGAGCGCGCCACAGGCAACGCAGTTGTCCACGGCGCTCGAGCCGGTGGTGCGCCCGCCGCAGTGCCCGCAGAAGGCGAGCTCCGGGTCCACGGGTTTGGCGCATCGGGGGCAGGTTGCGACAGGGGACATCGTGGGGGCAACGCGTGTGGGAGGAACGAGAGCCTGGGCGCCCGGCGACATCGCCTTGCCGCAATCGATGCAGAAGCGGGAGAGCGTCTCGTTGTCTCGACCGCAGAAGGTGCAGGCGACGGCGGCGGTCATGACTGGGCGGGGGCGGGCATGGGCGGCGAATATATGGGGGGCGGAGAAGGGGCGTCAACACGAGTGGCTCGCTCGCGCCCGCCCGCCGTGGATCGTTAGCTTGCCCGCATGCCGCTCAATCGTGCAACTCTCGCCGCGCTGGCGCTCGTACCTGGTCTGCTCGCCGCGTGCGCCCGCACCACCATTTCGTCGGCGCCGAGTCCCTCGGTCACGGGCACCGACCGACCTGCCCCGCCACCCCTGCCGCCCGT
>JAYUTY010000057.1:0-7137 GCA_043754875.1 Gemmatimonadota bacterium | reverse complement strand
GCAGACGACCGCCACCCGCGGAACCGAAGCCACGCTCGACTCGCCGGACATCGGGGCGTTCGGCTTGCCCGTTCAGGATGTCCTGCGCACCGGAAACGCGATCCGGTTCAGCATTCCCGCCGCAGAGGTGATCTTCGTCGGCGCTGTCGACGATGCACGACGGATGGTGCGTGGCGACTGGACGCGAGCAGGCCTCGCGCCGGTGCAGGTCAGCCTCACACGAGACGCGACGACGACCGGCACGAACGTGAGAACGCAGTGGCCGATTACACCCAACGGGTATCATGCGGAAGACGTGTCGTTCGTCAACGGCGCGGGGCATCCGGCGAAGCTCGGTGCGACACTGACACTCCCCGATGGCGTGGGACCCTTCCCGGCCGTCGTGCTGCTGTCCGGTTCTGGGCCCGAGGATCGGGATGAGACGCTGTTCGGTCACAAACCGTTGCGGCCGGCGGCGACGCTGGCGCGCGTCCGCGTGCCGGTGCTGGCCTTGAATGGTGCACTCGACCATCAGGTGCCTTCTGCCGACAATCTCTCGGCCATCAGGCACGCGCTGGCGAGAAACAGTGACGTGACCGTACGTGAACTGCCCGGCCTCAATCACCTGTTCCAGACCGCCACGACCGGTGCGATGGGTGAATACTCCGGGCTGCCCGAGACCTTCGCTCCCAGCGCCATGGATCTGATCACCGAGTGGATCCTCGCGCGGTCACGTCGGAAGTGATACGATGGGCTCAAGCGCCCCCCCGCCCCCGTCGACACTCCCTCCGGTGAATACCCCGGTTTCTCGCTCCTCTCCACTTCCGGAGTTCGCCTACACGGGCCGCAAGCTCGGCACTGCGGTGCTGCTCTACGTTCTCGGCGTTGTCGCCGTCATCACACTCGAGCCGTTCACGTTCGCGCGGCGGGCGACCGTGTCGATCCTGTGGTTCGCCAACTGGTTCGACATCGTCGCGAACGTCGCGCTGTTCGTGCCGGCCGGTTTCCTGTTCGCGCTCGCGCGATCGGCGACCGACGATGACTCCCTTGCAGCGCGGCGGCGCGTGCTGCGCCTCGCGACGCTCGTCGGCTTCATCACGAGCGCCAGCATCGAGCTGGCGCAACTGTTCGAGCCGTCGCGCTACCCGTCGCCGACCGATGTCGCGACGAACACGCTCGGCGCGGCCCTCGGCGCGTGGCTGTTCGGGCGCGCGGCGCGGCGGTTTGGTGCTGGCACGCCGCTCGTCGGCCGGCTCGCGCTCGAGCTGCCGCTGATCGGGCTGGTCTACCTGCTCGTGCCGCTGCTTTCGCTGGCAGCGCTCACCGTGGCGCAGGTCGCGCCGCCGTCTGCCGCGTGGGTGCCGCTGCCGCGCGGGCTGGGGCTCATCGCGCTCGGGCTGTTCGGGGGCACGCTGCTCGGCCACGTGCAGCGCCGGCACTTTGGGCCGGCGCGGGCGACGACGCCGGCGCAGACGGCGCTCGTCGCGGCCGGATGGTTCGCGCTCGGCGCGCTCCCGGCGCTCGCCACGGCGCCGGCTGTTTTTGGGATCGGCACCGCCGCGGCCGGGCTCGCTGCGTGGCGCTACGGCGTGACGCCTGACGGGTTCGTGGCCGTGAACCGCCGCTTCGAGCTGCAGACGCTCCGGCGCGGGGCGCCGTGGCTCGCGGCGTACCTCGCGCTCATACCGCTTTCTGAGCCGAGCATGCTGCCAGAGCGGCTCGAGACGCTCGACGTGCTGCACGCCGTCGAGTCGCTCGCCGCATTCACGGTGCTCGGCTATGTGCTCGCCGAGGCGTGGGGGCGGCTCGAGCTGCGGTACCGGTACACGGCGTGGCGGGTCGGCCTCGTCGCAGTCGGCGCGGCCGTGGTCACCGCGCTGCTGCGCCACGTCGCGGCGCCGGTCAGCGCCGGCGGGCTCGCGCTGCACGTGCTCGCGGCCGGCTACGGAGGGTGGATCTACCACCTGCAGCGCGCCCACGTGCGCGCGCTCATCGCGGCGCGCCCTGCGGCCGACGTCGTGGCTGCCCCTGAGCCGACGCGGGTGCGGCTCTCCGCGTGACCCGTCCCGTTCGCCTTGCGCTACGCGCCGGATCGATCCTGACGAAGTCCCCGGAGGTGCAGGCAAGCGCGGCCTCCTCGAGAGCCGCTTCCTGGTGGCGGGTACACTGAGCCACTCGGTGCGGTGGGTTCCTTGCATGCTCCAGGCGACCGCACCACATCGCCCTCGGCGACCTCGTCGAGCAGCGTGAGTGTTCGCCGCAGGTTGGGCGCAAGCGCGATGCGCTGCAACGTACGTCGGGAGCGCGGCTCGGCGCGCAATCCCGTTTCACCGCATGCATGGGTTTACAGATGACGGCAACTCAGCTCCCCGATTTCTACGAGGTGCTCCAGGTATCGCCGCGCGCCGATCAGGACACGATCGAGCGCGTGTTTCGTCATTTCGCGAAACGCTACCACCCGGACAATCTCGACAGCGGTAACGCCGACGCGTTCAGCCGGATCGTCGAGGCGTACCGTGTGCTTACCGATCCAGAGCAGCGCGCCCGGTACGACATCGCGTATGAGCAAGTGAAAGCGGCGCAATGGCGGATCTTCGACCAGGAGACGACAAACAGCGAGATCGCCGCCGACGCGCGCATACGCAACGCCATCCTCGCGCTGCTGTACGTAGCGCGGCGCAACGACTGCGCGAACCCCGGGATCGGACCGGTGGAGCTCGAGCGTACCATCGACTGCCCCGAGTCGCTCATGGTGTTCCATGTCTGGTATCTGAAGGAGCAGGGACTCATCCAGCGTGGCGATTCCGGCCTCTTCCACGTCACGGCTGCCGGTGTTGCTCACGTGCTGGAACAGGGCGGTCCGGCGAAGCCCGGCACCAATCTCATTTCGGCAGGCGAGCCGACATTGGAGCCATCGGAGCCATCGGCGACAGCTTGAGCAGTCTCGGCGGAGCGTAGGAAAATGGGGCCAGACGGGGCGGAAGGAGTGTTTAGGGACCATTACGCAGAACGGCCACCATCACCGGTGGCCGTTATTCATTACATCTCATTGTCTGCCAAAGAGTTACTTGAGTGGCCAGGGGCGGAGTCGAACCGCCGACACGCGGATTGTCAGTGCCCGACCATGACTTTGGCGAAGACGTTTGGAGTTCTGGTAAATGCTGGTGAGTTTGTCGTTTACGTCTCTTCGCGAGATACCGAGTTTAGCCATCGTATCGGTTTGTTTACGTCTTTTCAAGTTGCGGGCGAATCTCGGGCTTAGTGCGACCTTTCTTTATCTGTTACATAGACGCGTGTCCCTCCACGATGCGTCAATCTTCAATCATGGCGATATCTGCGACGCCCGCCATCAAGCGATCACGAGTTTCGCATCGAAGAGGATGACAACACCTGGTGGAGCAATTCAGACGAGTGAACTGCCACTGAGTGGCCAGCCGTGCGTCGCGGAGCGTGGTAGTAGCTCACCGCCGGCCGTTGCACCATGTTGGTGGCATCACGCGACCCACTAACGACGGAGACTCCTGTGGATTCGACGGAATCGAATGGCCTGCCCGCCACCCCCGCCGGCGGCACGAGCCGACGCGATTTTCTCCACAGCGCCATGGCTGGCGCCGCCGTGTTCGCCCTCGGCAACCGTACCGGCATTCCCTTCATCATGACGAGCGACCGCGAGGCCGTGCTCGCCCAGGTCGGCGCGCAGCACGACGCGACACTCGCGATGCTCCGCGAGTGGATCGCCCTCCCCTCGATCGCCGCCGAGAATCGCAACTACCCGCAGGGGCCGGAGCACATGGCGAAGCTGGCGCGGGACGCCGGCTTTCAGCATGTGGAGGTCGTGCCGACCGCCGGCAAGGGCGGCGTGTTCGCGACTCTCGACGCGGGCGCGCCGACCTGGCTCGCCATCTACATGATGTACGACGTCAAGCAGTACGACCCGGCGGAGTGGAGCTCGCCCCCGCTCGAGTCGCGGATCGTTGACCGGTCCGGCGTGGGTAAGGTGCTGATCGGACGCGGCGCCACCAACTCCAAGGGTCCGCAGGCGGCCTGCTTCGCGGCGCTCCGGGCATTCCAGGGAGCGAAGGCGAAGCTGCCGGTGAACATCGTCCTGGTCTGCGAAGGCGAGGAGGAGATCGGGTCGCCCAACTTCCGCCAGGTCGTCTTCAAGCCCGAGGTGCAGGCGGCGCTCGCGAAGTGCGTGGGCATCATCATCCCGCTCGGCAGCCAGGATCTCGACGGCTCGGTGCAGGTGAACCTCGGCGCCAAGGGCGTCGTCGAGCTCGAGCTCGTGTCGTCGGGGGAGAAATGGGGACGGGGGCCGAAGAAGGACATCCACTCGAGCCTCGCCGCCCAGGTGGACAGTCCAGCCTGGCATCTGGTGCAGGCGCTCAACACACTGGTGAAGCCCGACGGCCACACGCCCGCCGTCGCCGGCTGGTTCGACAAGGTGCGACCGCTCACCGCCGCGCAGCGCCGGATTCTCCAGGCGTCGATCCCCAGGATGAGCGAAGCCGCCGCGAAGAAGTCGCTCGGCGTCGACCACTGGATCGCCGACGAGAGCTGGTACGCGTCGCAGGTGCGCCTCGTCTCGCAGCCGACGATCAACATCGAAGGCCTCGTCGGTGGCTACACGGGACCTGGTGGCAAGACGATCCTGCCGCACAAGGCCGTTGCCAAGATTGACATGCGCCTCGTCCCGGACATGACGGCCAAGGACGCGCTCGCGATGCTCAAGGCACATCTGGCCAAGCACGGCTTCGCAGACATTGAGGTCAACATGACGGGCGGGTACGATCCCACCGAGACCCCAGCCGACTCGAAGCTCGTGCGCGCGATGATGACGACCTATCGCACGTCCGGCGTCGATCCGCTGCTGTGGCCCCGTCTTGCCGGCTCGTGGCCTGGCGCGACGTTCACCGCGCCCCCGCTCAAGCTGCCGGCCGGCGTGTTTGGACTCGGCCACGGTGGTGGGGCGCATGCGCCCGACGAGTACTGGGTCGTCGAATCCGCAACGCCGAAGGTGGCCGGGATGGACGGGGCGGCGCGGTCGTTCGTGGAGCTATTCTACGCGCTGGGTGCCGCGTAGGTGCTTCGCCCGCGCGGGCGGAGGCGAGCCGGCCGGCGAGCACGGTGCCCGTCGCCTCAGCGCACCAGGCGAATGAGCGTGGAGCCGGCGGGATCCCGCAGCGATGCACCGTACGCCGACCGGACTTTCCGTAACTGCGATTCGCGCGTCGAGAGCCTAGTGAAATGAAATTCGTCGGCGAGATGGACCGCAACGTCGATCGCGCCACCACGCTCAAGGTGGTGAGCGGTAACGAGTACGGGGATCGCAAGCGGTGGGATTTGTTCGTGCACACCCTGCACACCCTGCACACCCTGCGCACCCTGCGCACCCTGCACACCTTGCTCGACGTCGAGCCGCCAGATCGCAATGCGGTGACGGCCGGCCGCCGCGCTCTCCCGTGACGATACCCTCTGCACTTCCTTTTCCTTCTCCTTCTCCTTTTCCTTTTCCTTCTCCCGCCCCACATCCCTGGGTCTGGGCCGTGCTCTACTTCCCATACGGCCTCACCTTCGGCTTTCCCGCCATCGCCCTCGGCTTCCTCGGGCGTCGCGCCGGCATGCCGCTCTCGGCCATCGCCGGTATCGTCGGCGTCACCTTCCTCGCCGCGGGATGGAAGTTTCTCTGGGCGCCCATTGGCGACTACACGCTCACGCGAAAACGCTGGTACCTGCTCGCGCTCGCGCTGATCTCCGCTGGCCTTCTCGCGCTCACCCTCGTCCCACTCTCGGCGCACACCGCACCGCTCATCTCACTGCTCGTCCTGTTCACGAGCGTGTCCGGCACCTTCCTCGCCTTCGCGACGGAGGGACTGATGGTCCACAACACGCCCGTCGCGCTGCGCGGACGCGCCGCCGGATGGTTTCAGTCCGGCAATCAGTTCGGGCAAACGGCGGGCGGTGGCATGGCGCTCTGGCTCATCGGCCACGTCCCCGCGCCATGGATGGCTGGCGCGGCCCTCGCCGGCATCGCCTGCGCCTGCGCCCTGGCGTTGCGTGGGCTGCACGAGCCGCCTCGTCCGCTCCATCAGGCATCGGTTGCGGCGCGCGCTGCCGACGCATGGCACCAGCTCGCCGCGCTGCTGCGCTCGCGCCTTGGTCGCATCGGACTGCTGCTCGCCATACTCCCCATTGGCACCGGGGCCGCACAATTTCTCTTCGGGTCGCTCGGCTCGGAATGGTCTGCACCATCCGACGTGATTGCCCTCGTGCTCGGCGTGGGCGGCGGCCTCGCCATCGTCGCCGGCTGCTTCGCTGGCGGCCGGCTCGCCGACCACGTGCACAAGCCCACGGCCTATGCGCTCGCCTGCGCACTGAGCGTGGTCGCCGCGGTCGTCATGGCGCTCGCGCCGCACACGGCCGCCGGCTTCGCCACTACGACCCTGTTCTATACCTTCGCGCTCGGCATGATCAACGCCTCGTTCACTGGGCTCGTCCTCTCCATCGTTGGACATACGGCCGCCGCGACGAAGATCAATCTCTTCTTCGCGCTCAATACGCTCTTCTCCATTGGCATGCTCCGCATGGACGGTTGGTCGCACGATGCCTGGGGGACGACGCGCATGCTCTATGTCGAAGCGCTCGTCGGCGTCGCGGCGCTCGTGTTGTTCGCGTTGCTCGCCACCCGCGTGCGCGGCGCGACACTCAGTGACGACGAGCCGCTACCCGCGCCGGTGCGTTGACGGTCCGCCTCTCACCCGTGCTTCACGTGCCTGACCTCTCTATTCGGCGTCTCGCGTCGCCTGCCGAGTCGGACGCGGTCGCCCGGATGATGGCGGCCTCGGATCCGTGGCGCTCGCTCGCTCGCACGCACGACATGGTGTTGCACAGCCTCACGGATCCGCTCCGTGAGACGTACGTGGCGCACGACGCGCACGGTCTCGCGGGTGCGCTCGTCCTCTGCCTAGTTGGTCCGTTGACCGGCTACATCCAGACGGTGTTCGTCGCCCCCGACCAGCGCGGTCAGGGCATTGGCGCGCAGCTTGTTGCCTTCGCCGAGGAGCGCATCTTTCAATCGTCACCGAACGTATTTCTCTGCGTCTCCAGCTTCAACACCGGCGCACGGCGCCTGTACGAACGGCTCGGATTTCAGTTTGT